>NZ_JAYSDA010000004.1:0-217887 GCF_041914625.1 Aquitalea pelogenes
GGCAGTTGTCGGGGGTGAGGCGTTTGTGGGCCAGGCCCGGACGGCACACCATCACGCTACGCAGCTTGCCGCATTCGGAATGAACACCAAATTTGCCGGTCATGATGAAATCCTTTCAATCAGTAATTGCATAAACCTGTTTCCGTACACTCCCTTGCTGGCGCAAAGGAGTGAACAGCAAAAGGCTGGCTTCAGTTTTCGGTCTCGTAACGTTCTTTGATCTGCCAGACATAGACTGGCAAACCGAGCATCAACAACAGGACTCCCCACATCACAATCTCGGCGCCGGCACCAAACAGTGCCCACACCGCATAAAGGAAACCGATGGAGGAGAAGATCAGCGGCGCGGTAAAGTCGCGCCGGCTGTATTTGCCTTTCTGCATCAGCATGATGGCCAGCAGCGCCATCGAGCAGAAGGCATAGGGCAGCAAGGTGGTGGCCGTAGCCAGCAGGATGATGAATTCAAAAATCTTCACCCCGCCCTCCCCGCCCGCGTATTTCATCGCCAGCAGCACCGTCACCAGGCCGCTGGAAAGCAGCAGGCCGAACAGCGGCACACCCTGGCGGTTGGTCTGGCCGAAGCGGCGCGGGAACAGCTTGTCCCTGGCGGCGGCATGAGGTACATGGGCTTGCATCAGGCTCCAGCCATTGAGTGCGCCAAAGCAGGACACCACCGCCCCCAGCCCTACCACCCAGTAGGCCCAGTCGCCCCACATCAGGCGGGCGGCATCGGCAAACGGGGCTTGAGAATTGGCCAGCATGGCCGGTGACATCACCCCCATCAGCGACACCGTGGACAGGATGTACAGCACGGTGGCCAGCAAGGTGCCGATGACAGTGGCACGCGGAATGGTCTTGCTGGGGTTGACTACATCACCGGCGGGAACCGAGGCGGATTCCAGTCCCAGAAACGCCCACAAGGTGAGCGCCATGGTGGCGGAAACCGAACTCAACAAGGGCTTGCCGTGCGGGTTGAACACCAGGTTTTCCGGGTGCATGTAGAAGAAGCCGATAAAGGTGACGGCTGCCAGTGGCACCAGTTTGAGTACGGTAGTCACCACCGCCACCAGGCCGGAACTGCGTGCACCACGGCTGTTGATCCAGGTAACGGTCCAGATCAGGCCGATGGAAAAGGCAGCTGCCAGCAGGTTGTCATGCCCCAGTTGCGGGAAAAACACCTGCATATAGCTGGTGGCGGCCACCGCCAGGGCGGCGTTGCCGGCCCACAGGGCTATCCAGTAACCCCAGGCAATCCAGAAACCGGCAAAGTCGCCAAAGCCGGCATGGATATATGCGTAGGGGCCACCCTCTTTGGGAATCATGGCGGAAAGCCGGGCAAACACCAGCGCCAGACAAATGGCACCGGCCGAGGTTATTGCCCAGCCGATCAGGGACATCCCCCCGTAGGGAGCTAGCGAAGCGGGAAGCAGGAATACACCGGAACCGATCATATTGCCCACTACCAGGGCGGTACACATCCACACGCCAAGGGCCGCTTTTTTTACTTTGGTCTCGCTCATGGTCTTGTCTCCATCGAGGCCGAAAATCGAAGCTGTTAAAGAACGTGTTCTGTATGAGCTTCACAATATTAGTATTTAATTATTTTGTAAATATGTTATTTACGCATATGTAATTCCATGTCGCGGTTTTGAACATGCACACGCCATTGTTGGTCGCAGTGCGGCAGCCGACCCCATCAGCAAGGTCATCTCTATGGTTTAGGTGCTTTGCCGGCAAATCACCATGTCTTAAATCACATAAAAGTCTGATAAACAGCAGCGCGTGTTAGCAGGTTGGCAAGCGCAGAAAAGACAATGCCCGGCACAGGCCGGGCATGGGGCAGGAAAAAAAGCGGGAATTCAGAGCGGACAGGGACCGGCAGGCACGCTGGCCAAACTCCAGTTGGCCAGCGCCCATTGCCACAGCTCGGCGGCAGTCTGACATTCTGGCGGCGGCAACTGACCCAGGCGGCACAGTGCCAGACGCAGTTCCTGCGCGACCTGGGCCGGATTGATGGCTGGTGCCAGGGTTTGCTTGGAGAGTTTTTCCCCGGCGGCATTCACCAGCAAGGGCAGATGACAGTAGTCCGGCGTAGGCAGGCCCAGGCAGCGCTGCACATGGATTTGTCGCGGGGTGGACACCAGCAGGTCGGCACCACGCACGATATCGGTCATGCCCTGTTCGGCATCATCCACTACCACGGCCAGTTGATAGGCCCAGAAGCCATCTGCCCGCAGCAGCACGAAGTCGCCGATGTCCGCAGCCAGGTTTTGCTGGTACAAGCCTTGCAGCCGGTCGACAAAGCTGACTGGCGTATCATCCACCCGCAAGCGCCAGGCATGGTGTTCACGCGGCTTGCGGCAGCCGTCACGACACCAGCCCGGATAGACATGGCCATCCACGCCACGGCTGGCGACGCTGGTGATTTCCTTGCGCGAGCAGCTGCAGGGGTAAACATGACCACTGTCCACCAGTTGCTGCAAAGCCGCCTGATACAGGTGATGGCGCTGGCTCTGGTACACCACTTCGCCGTCCCATTCAAAACCGAAAGCTTCCAGCGTGCGCAGGATATGGTCGGCAGCGCCGGGCATTTCGCGCGGCGGGTCCAGGTCTTCCATGCGGACCCACCACTCGCCGCCACGGCTGCGCGCTTCCAGATAGCTGCCAACGGCTGTCATCAGGGAGCCGGCATGTAACAAGCCGGTGGGACTGGGGGCAAAGCGACCTCGGTAGGGATAGGGAATGTCTGGCATGGCAACAGTTCTGGCAATCAACATCACATTGGGGGAGCAGCACGGTGATTTTTGGTGAATAATATCCGAGTAAAATACTCAGATATTACCCTTGTCCGTTCTGCCCCTGCCCGGCTTGCTTGCCGCCACCACAAAGCGCGTGACAGCAGTTGGCCCGGCCCATTCAGGAGGAAAGCAAAGTGGCCTACGTTGTAACCGATGCCTGCGTCAAATGCAAATACACGGATTGCGTGGATGTCTGCCCGGTGGATTGCTTTCATGAAGGCCCCAATTTTCTCGCCATTGATCCGGACGAGTGCATAGACTGCACGCTGTGCGTGGCCGAATGCCCGGTGTCTGCCATTTATGCCGAGGATGATGTGCCAGCGGGGCAGCAGGTGTATATCCAGCTGAATGCCGAGCTGTCAAAACGCTGGCCCAGCATCACCGCCAGCAAGTCACCACTGCCCGACCACGCCGACTGGGCGGAAGTGACAGACAAGCTGCCACACCTGCAACGGGACTGAGGCTAGATGAAGAGGTCGATATCGCCACCGGGCTGGCTGGTACTCTGCCGGTCCAGCCGCTGGCGGTAGGCGGCTTCCTTGGAAGCCAGGGTGCGGCTGTTCTTGAGCTTGCGCACCATCACCTTGCCATCACCGGGAAAGAAAAACACCTTGCGGGCAAAGCTGCCCAGCAGGTCCTCGGCCAGCAGGGGAATGCCTTCGCTCTTGAGATAGGCACGGATGAATTCACTGTTCTGCTCGCCGATATTCACCACCGACATGCCATCCAGCACATTGCCGGCACCAAATACCTTGGCTTCCAGCCGCTGGCGCTGGGCGCCCAGTTTCTGCATGTCGGTAATCAGCAATTCCATGGCATTGACCCCGAAGCGGGCCGGTACGCTGGTCTGGCTATGCCAGTCGCTACCTTGCGGCAACAGGAAATGATTCATGCCATGCACGCCGGCCGTGCGGTCCATCAGGCAAACGGCTACACAGGAACCGAGCAAGGTGGTCAGCATCAAGGGCTGGCGGGTAGCAAAATATTCGCCCGGCAGAATCTTGATGGCATCGATCTGGAACTGCCGATCGAAATAGCGCCGCGTAGAGGGCTGCTCGGAATGGCTCATGCTCCCGCCCTCTCATGGGGGAGACGCAGCACATCCAGCACTTTGTCACCCAGTTGCGCCAGCGGGTGGACATGCATCACCCCGCCCTGTGCCACTGCCTCGCGCGGCATGCCATACACCACACAGCTGGCCTCATCCTGCGCAAAGGTAATGGCGCCACCCTGGCGCAGCTGCAACATGCCGTGTGCGCCATCCTTGCCCATGCCGGTGAGGATGACAGCGACGGTCTGCGGGGCGGCCAGGTTGGCGACCGACTCGAACAGCACATCCACGGCCGGGCGATGACGGTTGACCGGCGGGCTTTGATCCAGGCAGATGACAAAGCCCTGCGTTCCCTTGCCAAGCCGCATGTGCGAATGGCCGGGTGCAATATAGGCGGTACCACGCAGCAGCGGTTCACCGTCTTCCGCCTCTTTCACATGCATGGCGCACAGCTTGTCCAGACGGCGGGCAAAGGACAAGGTGAAGCCTTCGGGCATGTGCTGCACGATCATCACCGGCGGACAATTGGCAGGCAGCTTGTCGAGAAACTCCTTGATGGCATCGGTGCCCCCTGTGGAGGCCCCTACCGCAATGATGGCATTCTGCCGCAGCAGCGCAGGAGACAGCCGGCTGGCCGGCGGTGCTGACGGGGTGGCAAACAGGGCCGGGCGACGCAAACGGGCAGCCGCCACCATGCGGATCTTGTCGCGGATATCATCGGCATAATCCTGCATGGTATTGCTGACATCCACCGTGGGTTTGGGCAGGAAGTCCACCGCGCCCAGTTCCAGCGCACTGAGGGTGGTTTCCGAACCGCTCTGGGTCAGGGACGAAATCATCAACACCGGCGTCGGACGCAAGCGCATCAAACGGCGCAGGAACTCCAGCCCGTCCATGCGCGGCATTTCCACATCCAGCGTGATCATGTCCGGGTTGGTTTCACGGATGCGCTCGCGCGCGACGATGGGGTCGGACGCGGTGGCCACCACCTCCATGTCCGGCGCTTCGTTGATGATGCTGGTGAGCAGGCTGCGGATGAGGGCCGAATCATCTACCACGACCACTCTGATCTTGCGCTGGGCGGTGGCTGTCATGTTCATTCCCTTGCGTCCTGCCCAAGCAGGCGATAAGCCGTCCGGCCACAGGACTGGAAGGCATCGGTCAGATGCATGATGTTTTCCGAATGTCCCAGAAACAGCAAACCGTCAGGCTGCAAGCAGCGCGCAAAGCGCTGCAGGATGGCAGCCTGGGTTGGCTTGTCAAAATAAATCAGCACATTGCGGCAAAAAATCACGTCAAAGCGCCCCATGTCCGGCCACGGCTCTGCAACCAGGTTGAACTGATAAAACGACAGGTGCTCGCGTAGCTCCTTGCGAATGCGTACCTTGCCGGCATTGCGCCCCACGCCGCGCAAAAAATAACGCTTGAGCAGAGCGGGATCCAGCGTACGGGTACGCTCGGCATCATACACACCATCTGCCGCATGACTGAGCACCCGGGTGTCGATATCCGACGCCACCACCTCAAGCCGCTGCCGGTTGAGCTGCGGCAGCGACAGCAAGGTCATCGCGATGGAGTAAGCCTCCTCGCCGGTGGAAACGGCCGAACTCCATACGCGGTACAAACGGTCCTGGCCAGCTCGCTCCATCGCATGCAGGCGCAACAGGTCGAAATGATGCGGTTCACGGAAAAAGGCGGTCAGATTGGTGGTGAGCGCATTGACGAAATGCTGCCACTCCTCGGTCTCCGCACTGCCATCCAGCAAGTCCAGATAATCGCTGAACTGGCGGAAACCCAGCTGGCGCACACGTTTGGCCAGCCGGGAATACGCCATATGGCTTTTGCTGTCATTCAGCGAAATTCCCACGCGCTGATAGAGCATTTGCCGCAGCCGGCGGAAATCCGCTGCCGTGAACTTGATATCGCGTTCAGCGCTCATCAGGCCTTGTCGCACCCATCAGAATTCTTCCCACTCATCATCATGCGCAGACGGGCCAGGCAAGGTCTTGATGCGCTCGGCATGTACGGGGGCACGTGCCGCTACCGGCTTGACCTGCTGTCCCGCTTGCTGTGTCAGTCGCGCCGGGCTAACCGATGCTCGTCCCTGCCCGCTTCTGGGGGCTGCCAGTCGCGGCGCACCGCTGCCATCCAGCCGGAAGATGGAAACGGCATCCATCAGGTGCCGGGCCTGATCCTCCAGCGATTCCGCTGCGGCAGCGGCCTCTTCCACCAGTGCAGCGTTCTTCTGGGTGTTTTCGTCCATCTGCGTTACGGCCAGATTGACCTGTTCGATACCGGAGCTTTGTTCGATGGAGGCTGCCGAGATGTCGCTCATGATGTCCGCCACACGGCGGATGGCGCTGACAATTTCATCCATGGTACGGCCTGCTTCATCCACCAGCCGGCTGCCGGACTCCACCTTGTCCACCGAATCGCCAATCAGCAGCTTGATTTCCTTGGCCGCTGCCGCCGAACGCTGGGCCAGGCTGCGCACTTCACTGGCCACCACGGCAAAACCTCGGCCTTGCTCGCCGGCGCGGGCGGCTTCCACCGCCGCATTGAGCGCCAGGATATTGGTCTGGAAGGCAATGCCGTCAATCACGCTGATGATGTCGACAATCTTCTTGGCGCTGTCGTTGATCTCGTTCATGGTGGACACCACATTGCCCACCACCTGACCACCACGCGCGGCAATGTCGGAGGCACCGGTCGCCAGGGTATTGGCTTTCTTGGCGTTTTCCGCATTCTGCCGGACGGTGCTGGTGATTTCCTCCATGCTGGAGGCGGTTTCCTCCAGGCTGGCTGCCTGCTGTTCGGTACGGCCGGACAGATTGCTGTTACCCGCCGAGATTTCCTGGGCTGCGGTATTGATGGCCTCGGTGGATTCCTGGATATTGCCCACGATGCTGCGCAGTCGCTCTACCGTGGTATTGGTATCGCTCTTGAGCTGACCCAGCATGCCGTCGTAATCGTTGTGGATGGTACGGGTCAGGTCGCCCTGCGCCAGGCCGCCCAGCACGGTTGCAATATCATCCAGCGCGCGGCTGGTCACATCCAGCAGCTGGTTGACGCCTTCGGACAGCATGCGGAAGAAGCCGGTCTTGTCCTCCAGTACCAGTCGGGAACCATAGTCGCCCCGCGCTGCGGCATGGACGATGGCTTCCACTTCTTTCTCGATCATCACCTCGCCGGTACGATCCTTCCACTCCACCACACTGCCCAGGCGTTCACCATCAGCCCCGAACACCGGGTTGGCCGTCAGCGAGAAATGACGCCCGCCCACTGCGATGTCCGCCTTGTAGGTAGCGCGCAGATTGGCCAGCAGGTCGCGCTGGTGGGCCGGATTGCGGTGGAACATGTCCATGCTGCCCCCCAGTACGTGGCGTGCGCTGAAGTTGGGCAAAGCCTTGCGCAGGTCCGCCTCGGCATTGGTCAGCATGTCGATCACGCTGTGATTCACGTAGATGATGTTGCGGTCGTTGTCGGCAATCATCACATTGGTGGTGACGTTATCCAGTGCACTGCGGATACGGGCGTTTTCGGCGGCAACCGCACGTTCGGCCTCGATGCGCTGCTGTTCGGCAGCCTGGTGAGCCAGTTCGGCAGTACGGTCAATCCACTCCACACCGTAGCCCAGTCGCTTGCCACCAGCACCATTGATGGGGGTGAGAATCAGGTTGAAGGTGCGGCCACCGATATGGATGGTGCCATTGTGCGAACCGCGCAACTGCTGCATCAGGCCGCGCTGGTGACCGGGATTGCGGTGGAACTGGTCGATATTGCTGCCCAGCAGGTTACGGGCAGAGAACTGCGGCAGGTCATGACGGATATCGTTTTCCGCCAGGGCAAACATGTTGACCACCGACTGATTGGCATACACCACATTGAATTCGGCATCGGCAATCATCATGTTGGTGGCGGCGTGATCCAGTGCATTGCGTACCCGGATGTTTTCCACCGCCTTGTCGGCAGCCTGACGGATATAGGCAAACAGGCTGTTGCTGTCCCCTGCCGCCACTTTCAGTTCGGTGGTGACTTCGCCGGCTGCCAGCTCTTGCATCAGCTGCACTGCATCAGCCGGTTCTCCGCCAATCTGGCACAGCAAGGAGCGGCTGATCAGCCAACCGGCAATGATGCCGATCAGCACGGCAGCTGCCAGCAGGATATTGAGCAATGTCCCGGCACTATTGGCGCGGGCCAGCGTCCCTTCGGCAACTTGCTTGGACAGGCCTTCCTCGAACTCGACATAGTTGCCAATAGACTTGATGTACTCAACCTGGGTGGGACGCAGGGTTTGCAGCAGGTAATTCCTGGCTTCCTCCTCCTGCCCGGCCTTCAGTTGCTGCAAGAATTGTTGCAACTGCTGGCGGTAGCCGGCTTCCTGGGTCTTGACCTTGTCAAACAATGCCTGGCCTGCCGCAGGTACGCCGCCGGATAACTTGCCCATCTCGGTGGTGATGCGGCCCAGTGCGTCTTCAACCTGCTTGTGTTGGTCCAGCAGCACGTTCGGGTCGCGTGCCAGCAGCAGCGTGCGCGTGGCGCGGGCGGTGAGATTGACATCATCAATCACCTTGTTGGCCTCGGCCGCGCGCGGCACATGGACATTGGCAATTTCGTCAATATCATCACGCAGACTGTGAATCTGGCTGATGGCCACCGCCATGGCGGCAATGATGACGGCAACCAGCAGGCCAAAACCCAGTAGCAAGCGGTGCGTTACTTTCAGATTATTCATGTTTCACCTCTCCCTTACAGCCTGTCGGCTTCAGCCTTGGTCCGTCACATCAACCAGCGCCATTTCATCGCTGCTCATCAGGCGCTCGATATCCACAATGATCACCATGCGCTCCCCCTTGGTACCCAGTCCTTCGATATAGGTGGTTTCCACCACCGAGCCGAACTCCGGCGGCTCACGCAGCTCGTCGGCCTCCAGCTGGATGACATCCGACACGCCATCCACCACCACACCCACCGTGCGCTGGAAAATGTTGAGGATGATCACCACGGTAAATGCGTCGTAAACCGGCTCGCCCAGGCCAAACTTGATGCGCATGTCCACGATGGGAACAATGCTGCCCCGCAGATTGACCACGCCCTTGATGAAGGGGGGCGCATTGGCAATGCGGGTGACCGGGTCGTAACCACGGATTTCCTGTACTTTGAGAATATCAATGCCGTATTCTTCCTGCCCCAGGGTAAACACCAGCAGCTCGCGCACTGCCTTGCTTTGTCCGTGGCGGTATTCCAGCTGTTCGCTCATGGAAACTTGCCTTTTTCTATGCCGGATCGCTCGCCATGGGCCGTGCGGCTTGCCGCTGCCTGTGGCGTGCGATGATGGAAATATCAAGAATCAGGGCTACCCTGCCATCTCCCATGATGGTGGCACCGGCAACACCTTCTACCTTGCGGTAATTGCTTTCCAGGTTCTTCACTACGAATTGCTGCTGGCCGATCAGCTCATCCACTTGCAAGGCCAGTTGCTGGCCGCCGGCTTCCACAATCACCAGAATGGCACGGGTCGGATCGGTGGCGACATGGCTGCTGTCGCCAGGGAAGAAGGCCGCCAGTGAGACGATGGGCAGATACTGTCCGCGCACATTCACCACCTGCCCCTTGCCGGCAACCGTTTTGAGATCTGCGGCCTGCGGCTGCAGGGACTCCAGCACAAAGCTGAGTGGAATGACATAAATATCGTCACCACTGCGTACCGACATGCCGTCCATGATGGCCAGCGTCAGTGGCAGGCGAATACTGATGGTGGTGCCAAAATCCGCCAGGGAGTCGATGTCGATACGCCCGCCCATGCTCTGGATATTGCGCTTCACCACATCCATGCCGACACCACGACCGGACACATCGGTCACTTCGGCAGCAGTGGAAAAGCCGGCTTCGAAGATCAAGCCCCATACTTCGCTGTCGCTCAGTGCATCGCTGACCGCCATGCCGCGCTCACGTGCCTTGGACAGGATGCGCGCCCGGTTCAGCCCGGCTCCGTCGTCCGTCACTTCGATGACAATGCTGCCGCCCTGATGAAATGCCCGCAGGGTCAGGCGGCCAGTGGCCGACTTGCCCTTGGCCACACGCACTTCGGGCGACTCCACCCCATGGTCCAGGCTGTTGCGCACCAAGTGGGTCAAGGGGTCGGCCAGCTTCTCGATGAAGCCTTTGTCCAGTTCGGTATTCTCCCCAACCATTTTCAGCTCGATCTGCTTGCCCAGCTTGCTGGCCAGGTCACGCACCACACGGGGAAAACGGTTGAAGACAAAAGAAATCGGCGTCATGCGGATGGACATGACGGCTTCCTGCAGCTCGCGGGCATTACGCTGCAAAGCCAGGATCCCGCCCAGCAGACGTTCATGCTGGACCGGGTCCAGATTCTCTCCGGACTGGCTGAGCATGGATTGGGTGATGACCAGCTCACCTACCAGGTTCAACAACAGGTCCACCTTGTCGGTATTCACCCGGATGGAGTTTTCTGCCGCGGGCTGCACACGCTCGGCACGGGGCGCAGCCACAGGAGCCACCGGCTGCGGTGGTACAGCCTGGGCAGGAGATGCCGCAGGCATTGGCGCAAACAGGCCGAAGCCCTCTTCTTCGTGCACCATGACAGGCGCAGGTTCTGCGGCACCGAGCGGAACAAACAAGCCGAAGCCATCTTCCTCGAGTGCGACGGACGGCGTCGCGTTGGCAGCGGGCAAGGGTTCGAACAGGCCAAAGCCATCGTCCACATCGCCATGGACAGCACCATCAGGAAGAGACGGCGCGAACAGGCCAAAACCATCCTCTTCAAAGGCTACATCACCACCCAGGGCCGCAGCCGGTTCGCCTACGCTGGCGGAGAGGAACAGGCCGAAATCGCCTTCGTCTTGCTGACCATGGTCCACCGTGATGCGGAAATGGTCTGGCGCGATGGAAAAGGCCAGCGACTCGGATACTTCCTCGGCATGAAGGGTACTGGTCAAGACCAGCACCCAGGGCTGAGCCGGGTCATCAGACCCTGGCTGGACAAGACTCATCTCTCCCAGCAAGGCCATGGATTGCAACAAGGCGTCGTAGTCCGTATCCGGCAGATGATCCAACTCGATATACATCGTGCTGCTTGCTGGCGGATCACTGGCAGGCACGGCGGGAACAATCGCTGCGGCAGGCGCGGACACTGCCGCGTCCTTATTCACCAGCGCGGTCAGTTGCTGCTCGACTGCCCGCACGGAAGAAGGGTCTACAGGCGGTGCGCCACGATGCGCAGCCAGCATGGCCGCCAGCACGTCCTTGGCTTGCAGGCACACATCCACCATGGCGGTGCTCAGTTGCATGGTGCCTTTGCGCACCTTGTCCAGCAGGTTTTCCAGGACATGGGTGAGTGCGGCCAGATCGCCAAAACCAAAGGTGGCAGCGCCCCCCTTGATGGAGTGCGCGGCACGAAAGATGGCATTGAGGTCCTCGCTGTCCGGTGCAGCTACATCCACCGCCAGCAATATCCCTTCCATGGTAGCTAGGTGTTCGTCGGTCTCATCAAAAAACACCTGATGAAACTGCGACATATCAATAGACACGATGCATCCCCCTGCTGGGCCATGCAAAAATGCAAGCCACCCTGATTGCCATGGCCGACACCGGCCGGCAGCGCTGTATTAACCGACCAGGCGCTTCACGACATCCAGCAATTTCTGCGGATCAAACGGCTTGACCAGCCAGCCGGTGGCACCCGCAGCACGGCCAAGTGATTTCATCTGGTCGCTGGACTCGGTGGTCAGCATCAGGATGGGCGTACTGCCGTAAGCCGGCAGCTTGCGCAATGCCCGTATCAGATTGAGCCCATCCATGCCCGGCATGTTCTGGTCGGTCAGGATCAGGTCAAAGGTATCTGCCTGCGCCCGCGCCAGGCCGCCATTGCCATCCGTCGCCTCTACCACTTCGTAGCCCGCACTCTTCAAGGTAAAGGTCACCATCTGGCGAATGGATGCCGAGTCGTCAACTGTCAGTACTTTTTTTGGCATGTTGTTCCCACTTTTCTTTTGTTCACGCTCAAAACAGATCTATGCTGCCGCTTTCCATACGGCCTTGCGCCACCGGGTTGCTGGACAAGGCCTGACGCAGTTCCGTCAGCCTTGCCGCCACCGTCGATGCCCACTCTTCTTGTTCTTGTGCCGGACGGCTGTTCAATTCCATCATTTCTTCAATGCCATACAGGCGTTTGCCGACATGGGCAATCAACTGGGACACCATGTCCTGGAACTGCAGGGAACGCACTGCATCCCCCACATGGTCGGACAGCAAGCCCACACCATGCCGCAAGCGACCTACCGATTCGGCCATCAGGGCATCCATGTCGCTGATGCGGGAAGAGGTCTCATCCAGCCGTTGCTTGGCCTGCAAGGTAAACATCATGTCCTGTGAAGCCAGCTGGTTGATCAGCCCTTCGGCATGTGTCACCGAGCCATTGACCCGGTTGATCAGGTCGCGGATCTGCTCGCTGAAAGAGCTGGTCCGTCCGGACAAATGGCGCACTTCATCGGCCACCACGGCAAAACCGCGTCCCAACTCCCCCGCACGCGCCGCCTCAATCGATGCATTGAGCGCCAGCATATTGGTCTGGTTGGTGATGGAATGGATTTCATCCAGCAGCCGGATGACATCCTGCATCTCCTTGCCCATGGACTCCATCTGCTCGACCAGCAACATCGCCAGACGGCTGTTGTCCACCGTCTTTTCCACGAAGCCGGACATGGCTGCGGCGATCTCGGTGACAAAACCGGTGAAGGAAAGCGCATGCGCATCCATGCCCAGGTCGCCCTTGGCCAATGACTCTGCCAGTTCCAGCTGGGCTGCAGCTTCACGCGACAAACCCGAAAAACTGTTAGCCAGGGTGACGACAGCGTCCTCAATCAGCGCCTGCACCCGCGCAACCTCGCCTTTGGACTGGGAGATCTGCTCATGGATGAAATCCACACAGTCAGGCACAGGGACTGCCTGTAATGGCTGACTGGATGCAGCTGGATTTTCCTGATCAGACACCCCGTCCTCCTTTGGCAACCACCAACACACCAACGCCGCCACTTGCACCAAACCCAACAAAACGGCCAGGAAGCCATCCAGCCGCCCCCCTATGCCCGCAGCC
Organism: Aquitalea pelogenes; assembly: GCF_041914625.1. Classification (NCBI taxonomy): domain Bacteria; kingdom Pseudomonadati; phylum Pseudomonadota; class Betaproteobacteria; order Neisseriales; family Chromobacteriaceae; genus Aquitalea; species Aquitalea pelogenes. Next base: position 12,968 of record NZ_JAYSDA010000004.1, read on the forward strand.
AGTGCAAGCACCATGGCAAAAATACTGAATCCGCTACCTGCCAACCGTCGCTGCCGATCCGAAAGCACCATGTCTCCCCCGGCTTTCAACAAATTGCCAATGTACTAACTTCTTCATCAGCCAATCTGTCGATTAAATCAAGGGGCGAATCGTGTAAAACAGGTAAATACGTATATATCCGGATAGGCTTAAATTATTTTAATTTCTGCTTATCAAAGAATTTATCAAGCCTGACCTGAAGCGCTGATGCACTCCGGAGTACTAGTCAATGCTTATTTAATTGTAAACATCTTGTTAAAGCAGGCAATTTCCAGCACTTGCAGTACCGTGTCGCGACAGTTCACCAGTGACATGGATTTTTTCTGACTGGTTGCTCTCTCCTTCAGCAACAGCAGCATGCCCAGCGCCGAACTGTCCAGAAACGGCACCTGGTCAAAATCAACCTGAATTTCCTGAATGGCCGGGTTTTCCAGCAATTCCTGACTGGCCAGGCGAAAATCCTTGTGCAGATTGAAATCGAACTGGCCTACCAGCATCAGCGTACCGATCTGGCCATCAACTTTTACCACTGGTTTCATATGCATTTCCCCCTGATCAACTTAGTCATGCGCCATTTCCCCACCAAGACAGGGAAGACTCAATTCAAAAAAAGCACCGCCTTGCAGGCGATCCCCACCCGTCACGCTACCGGATAGTTCATCGGCCACCTTCTTGACAATCGACAAGCCCAGGCCGGTTCCGCCAGGACGGGTGGTGAAGAAGGGTTCGAACAGCCTGGCAGGATCCGCCCCGCCCAAACCGATACCGTCATCCTCAACCCGAAAATGTACCTGATTACCCTGCAAGCTCACCAGCAAGCCGATCCGCCCGCCTTCCGGAGAGAAATGCATGGCGTTCTCCAGCAGGTTTACCAGGGCACCTTGCAAGGCCTTGCGATCTGCCATTACCGTTATGGCAGACGGTAGCTGTTTGTGGCAATCCCAAATCATGCCACGCTCATGACATTGTGGAATCAACACCGCCGCCACATCTTCCACCAGCACGTCCACATCCAGCACTTCCAGTGCACTGGTTTGCCCACGGACAAAGCCCAGCATGTTCTGGATCAAACCCTCCAGTGCCTTCATCCGCGCCAGGCTCTTGTCGACAAAGCGCGCCCGGTCTTCCGGGCGTAGTCCCTCTTGCTTGAGATTGGCAGTGTAGAGCATGGCCGTGGCCAAAGGGGTGCGCAGCTGGTGGGCCAGTGAAGCTGCCATGCCACCCATTGCTGCCAGCTTTTGCTGGTGGGCCAGCTCCACGGTCAAATGATGCAGTCGGCTGACATCATGCAATAGCACGATGCGTCCGCCAGAAGCAGGCAAATCCTGATACTGCAAGGCCAGACGCCGTTCCCCTCCTTGATAGGGAAGAATATACGTTCCGTCCAGTTCGGCATGCTCCCACCGGCCAACTACCGTGGCCCAGCCCTGGCCGACATGCTCACCATCCAGCAAGGACTGTGCGGCCGGATTCTGCGCAACCACCACACCATCTGGCGACAGCTCAACCACGCCGGCCGGCAGGGCTTCGAGCAACATGCCCAGGCGCTCGGCCAACTCGGCATTTTCGTCACGCTGCTTTCGCAATTGATTGTTAGCCTCATCCAGCTGGGCATTGAGTACATTTACCTGTACTTCCAGCTGACGATAAGCATCAATCAATTGACTGGAGACCGTATTGAACTGCTCGAAAGCCGCCTCCAGCATCTCCTGGTCTTTCAAATTTGATGCTGTCTTGGCCATGTTTCGCGTCGTATTTGTAAAAAGGACTTAAACAGTATGATAATGACTAAGTCTGAGCCAAGCCAACTTAAAGTCTGATCTTAACCAAGACAGTTTTCAAAGAAAGCTGGGAAAATGCATAACTGGCGTATACAACGGGAGTAATACGCCATAACAACGAACCGAGGCTGCGGAGGTTTCTGTGTCAGAGCTTCTTAAAAAAATCGATGCCAGAACAAAACTGGCAGGGACCAACAAGCTGGAAATCCTGCTGTTCTCCCTGGGTCACGACCAGCGTACCGGGAGGAAGGAAGTCTTCGGCATCAACGTCTTCAAGGTCCGCGAAGTCATGCGGACGCCCGAAATCACTTCCGCACCCGAAATGCCCTCCTCGGTTGAAGGCATGGTCAGCCTGCGTGGCTCGCTGGTCCCGGTCATCGACCTGGCCAAGTACGCCGGCATCGTCACCAGCAACAAGCCCGAAATCATGATCGTCACCGAGTACAACGGCCACACCCAGGGCTTCCTGGTCGAGGCGGTTGATACCATCCTGCGTCTGGACTGGTCTGCCATGCGCGTGCCGCCGGACATGATCACCAACCGCATGGCCGGCCTGGTCACCGCTGTCACCGAGCTGGATCACGGCACGCTGGTGATGATGATGGACGTGGAAAAAGTGCTGGCGGAAACCTCGCTGGTGGACGACTCCCATCACTTCATCAATATCGAGCCGGTGAAAGAAGAACGCATGATCTTCTTCACCGACGATTCCGCCGTCGCCCGCAAGCAGATCGAGCGTACGCTGGACGCCATGCAGGTGAAATACGCTTACGCCATCAACGGCATGCGTGCCTGGGAAGAGCTGCAAAAAATGGCCATGCAGGCCGAACTCTCCGGCAAGCGCCTGAACGAAACCCTGCATCTGGTGCTGACCGATGTGGAAATGCCGGAAATGGATGGCTACATGCTGACCAAGCTGATCAAGAGCGACCCGCGTTTTGCCGGCATTCCGGTGCTGATGCACTCCTCGCTGTCCGGCAGCTCCAACCAGAAGCTCGGCCAGTCGGTGGGCGTGGATGAGTATGTGTCCAAGTTCGAAGCCCAGAAGCTGTCGATGAAGTTGCGCGAAATGCTCAAGCTGACCAACAACTAAACCAGAACAGACTTCATCCGGGAGAGGTATTCATATGTCAGCCACTGACGCATCCCTGCTTGCCAGCGTGGACGCCCGCACCAAGCTTGCCGGCTCCAACAAGATGGAAATCCTGCTGTTTTCGCTGGGTACCCGCGAAACCTTCGGCATCAATGTATTCAAGGTGCGCGAGGTGTCGCAGACCCCCGCCATCACCAAAACCCCCAACATGCCCTTTGGCGTGCAGGGCGTGCTGTCGCTGCGCGGCAATATCATTCCGGTGATTTCGCTGGCCCGTTTTGTCGGTTCCGAGCAAAGCGGCCGCAAGTTCGACACCATGATCGTCACCGAATTCAACAAGAGTACCCAGGCTTTCCTGGTGGATTCGGTAGACCGCATCATCCGGGTGGACTGGGACCGCGTGCGCGCCCCGGAAAACATGATGAACAGCAGCGCCACCAACTCCAACCTGATCACCGCCATCACCGAGCTGGAAGACGGCAAGCTGGTTTCCATCCTGGACGTGGAGCAGATCCTGGCCACGGTGGTGGGCGAACCGCGTCTGCCGGAAATTCCGCAAGCCCAGCTGGAGAGCGACCAGTACCTGTTCTTCGTGGATGATTCGGTGGTGGCCCGCAAGGAAATCACCAGCGTACTGGAGAAGATGGGCATCAAGTTCCAGCAGGCCACCAATGGCCGCGAAGCCTGGGAGCGCCTGCAGGTGCTGGCCAGCCGCACCTGGGGTGAGGACGAGTGCCTGCACGATTACCTGAAGATCATTCTGGTGGATGCGGAAATGCCGGAGATGGACGGCTATGTGCTGACCAAGCTGATCAAATCCGATGTCCGCTTCAAAGGCATCCCGGTTATCATGCACTCCTCGCTGTCGTCCAATGCCAACAAGGCCATGGGTTCCAGCGTGGGGGTGGATGCCTATGTTGCCAAATTCGACCCGGCAATCCTGGCTGAAACTTTGATTCCATTTCTGCAGAGGTAACCGTTAAAATCAACGGCTCAATGGAATACCGACATTTCAGGACCTACCCAGATGCCAGATAAAAACATGCGCTTCCTCGTTGTGGACGATTTCTCTACCATGAGACGCATCGTACGCAACCTGTTGAAAGAGCTGGGCTTTACCAATGTCGACGAGGCCGAAGACGGCCAGGTCGCCTTGCACAAGCTGAAAACGCAACATTTCGACTTTATAGTTTCAGACTGGAACATGCCCAACATGACGGGCATCGAGCTGCTCAAGGCGGTCCGTGCCGACCAGCAGATCAAGCATCTTCCCTTCATGATGATCACCGCCGAAGCCAAGCGGGAAAACATCATCGAGGCAGCCATGGCCGGTGCCAGCGGCTATATCGTGAAGCCGTTTACCGCGGCCACGCTGGAAGAAAAGATGAACAAGATCTTCCAGAACATGAACAAGTAAAACCAACAAACAGAGCAAACACACTTGCCTGGTCAGTCCTGAGGAGAGGCTATCGTGCCGGATCACATTCTGGAAAGTGGAGATTCCCCGGATCTGGAAGCACTGTTCGACAGCATTGCCGCCAGTCAGCCAAAAGATGCTGACACCGCCAGCGACCCTGTCGGCACGGTGGCAAATACGGCGGAACAGAACCCTGCCGTGATGTACGAGCAGATCGGCCAGCTGACCCGCAAGATGCACGATGCCTTGCGTGATCTGGGCTATGACAAGTCGCTGGAAAAGGTGGCGGATGCACTTCCCGATGCCAAGGACCGCTTGGGTTATATCGCATCCTTGACCGAGAGCGCTGCAGAGCGTGTGCTCAATGCCACCGATCTGGCCAAGCCTTATCAGGACGAAATCGAAAGCCGGGCCCGCGCCTTGACGGCCCGCTGGGAACAGCTGTATGCCAATCAGCTGTCCATTGCCGAATTCAAGAATCTTGCCGAAGACACGCGTCAGTACCTGGGACAGGTGCCCAAACAGACGCAAGCCACCAATGCCCAGTTGCTGGAAATTGTGATGGCGCAAGACTTTCAGGATTTAACCGGCCAAGTCATCAAGAAAATGATGGACATGGTGCATATACTGGAGAAGGAACTGGTGACCTTCCTGATCGAGTTCTCGCCGGACTCGAAAAAGGCAGGCCTGGACAATAACCTGCTCAATGGTCCGGTGATTAATCCGGAAGGCAGGACAGACGTGGTTTCCAGCCAACAGCAGGTTGATGACCTGCTGGAAAGCCTGGGCTTCTGAACAATAGCGGTGAACGTGTTAGCGGCATAAGCGGGGTGAGAATATGAGCGATTTTGGCGGCATGGAAGAACTGCTACAAGACTTCCTGATGGAATCCACCGACCTCTTGTCCGACGTGGACAACAAGCTGGTGGAACTGGAAAAGCGTCCTGAAGACAAGGCGTTGCTCAACGACATTTTCCGGGGGTTTCATACCATCAAGGGTGGTGCCGGCTTTCTGAACGTCGGCCCGATGGTCAACCTGTGCCATCGCACGGAAAACCTGTTCGACAAGCTGCGTAACGGCGAGCTGCACATCACACCGGAAGTGATGGACGTCATTCTGGACGCTACCGGTATCGTGCGCGACATGTTTGGCACGCTCGGTCAGGGGTTGATGGTGGCCGAGGCTGATGCCGACGTACTGAATGCCCTGGATGCCGTACTGGCAGGTCAGACTCCGACCAAAGCAGGTGCAGAAGAGCCTGTCCCCGCAGCTGTCAGCAGTCCGGCGGCTGCACCGGCTGCTGCAGATGGTCCGGACTGGAATGCACTGCACCAGGCCATCGTGCCGCAAGCTGCCCCGGCCAGTGCAAGCCCGGCCCCAGCTGCCGCCCCTGCGGCTGCGGCAGCGCCTGCAGCCGCCCCGGCCCACGAACTGATCACCGCCGCCGAGCACCTGCCGGCCGTCAAGCAGCCTCCCAAGCCGGTTGCCAACAAGCAGCCCAGCAGCGCAGGCAACAGCAGCGGCCCGCAGGAAAATACCATCCGTATCGACACGGTTCGTCTGGACATGGTGCTGAACCTGTCCGGCGAAATCGGCCTGACCAAGAACCGCCTGACTACCCTGCGCACGGAAATCCTGCAGGGCAATCGCGACGGCAATACCCTGCGTTCGCTGGATGAAGCCATCAGCCAGCTGGACCTGCTGGTGGGCGACCTGCAGAACGCGGTGATGAAAACCCGCATGCAGCCGATTGGCCGCCTGTTCCAGAAATACCCGCGTTTGGCACGTGACCTGGCCCGTCAACTGGGCAAGGAAGTCGAACTGGTGCTGTCCGGTGAAGAAACCGAGCTGGACAAGACCATGATCGAAGACCTCAACGATCCGCTGGTTCACCTGGTGCGCAATGCGGTTGACCATGGTGTCGAATCGCCGGAAGAACGTATTGCTGCCGGCAAGAAGCCGCAATCGCTGATCCAGCTGACTGCCGAACAGGTGGGCGATCACATCCAGATCGAAATCACCGACGACGGCAAGGGCATGAACCCGGACGCCCTGCGTCGCAAGGCCATCGAAAAAGGCCTGATCGATCAGGAAACGGCCAACGGTCTGGACGAGAAGCAATGCCTGCAGCTCATCTTCATGCCGGGCTTCTCCACCAAGGACCAGATCTCCAGCGTTTCCGGCCGCGGCGTAGGCATGGACGTGGTGCGTACCAACATCCAGAAGCTCAATGGCCGCATCGACATCAACTCGCTACCGGGCGAAGGCACCCGCATCAGCATTTCGCTGCCGCTGACGCTGGCCATTCTGCCGGTGCTGGTGGTGCGTGCCTGCAACCAGCCGTTTGCCGTACCACTGGCCATGGTGCGCGAAATCATCACCATCGACCCGAATGCCATCCAGGAAGTTTCGGGCAAACCCACCATCGTGGTGCGTGATGAAATCCTGCCGCTGCGTACCCTGGCTGGTCTGCTGGGCTGGGAACCCACCCAGAAGCCCTACTTTGGCGTGCTGATGCAATCGGCTGAGAAGTCCTTCATCCTGGCCATCGACTCCTTTGTCGGTCGCGACGATGTGGTCATCAAGCCGCTGCAGAACATTCGTCCGAAGGGTGTGGCCGGTGCCACCCTGTCTGGCGATGGTTCGGTGGTTCTGGTACTGGACATGGAAGACCTGCTCAGCTCCAGCGACGGCACCAATGGCCAAGTCAGGACTTCGGAGCTGATTTCCGTATAAAAAAACCAAGACTGGCAAGCTTTAATGACCACTCAATGCGCCTTCATCGGAAGGCAAACGGTTCTCAACCGCAACCAGCAGCTCATCGGGTATGAGCTGCTTTTTCGTGCAAGCAAGGAAGCCAGTTCCGTTGGCCCACACAGCGATCTGCAAGCTGACACCGACGTGCTGGTCAATACCCTGAACAATATGGGTACCAGCTGGCTGATCGGCAACAAGCTGGCTTTCATCAATGTCGGCGAAGCCATGCTGACCAGCGACTTTCTGGAACTGCTGCCACCACGGCGCGTCATCCTGGACATCGCACCGGATATTTCGCCCTCCAGTGAGCTGCTGTCGCGCGCCCGCCACCTGCGTTCGCTGGGTTTTGGCATTGCACTGGATGATTTCAGTTTTGAAGCACAGTCCGCTGCATTTCTGGAATTTGCCAATTACGTAAAGCTGGACATCCAGAATCGCGACCCCAATCACTTCCAGGTACTGGCGGCCCGCTTGCGCAGTTACCCGGTCATCCGCATTGCCGAGCGCGTGGAAACCCACGAGCAATACCATCTGTGCAAGGAACTGGGCATGGATGGCTTCCAGGGTTATTACTTTGCCAAACCGGAAACCCTGTCGGCCAAGGTAATTCACCCGACCTTCAGCAACGCGCTGGAGCTGCTTAACCTGCTGCGGATGGATGCCGACCTGCGCAAGGTGGAGCAGATTCTCAAGCGCGATGTCGCCCTGTCCTACAAGCTGCTGCGCTATGTCAACTCGGCGGCTGCCGGCCTGAACACAACCATCAGCTCCTTCTCGCACGCAGTCACGGTACTGGGCTACAAAAAGCTGTACCGCTGGCTCACCCTGCTGCTGGTTACCGCATCCGACGACGGACGCGCACCACCGGCACTTCAAAAAACGGCCGTCACACGCGGCCGCCTGATGGAGCTTCTTGGCGCGGAGTTGGGTATGAGTCCGGATGACTGCGACAACCTGTTCATTGTCGGCATGTTCAGCCTGCTGGACGTATTGTTTGACATGCCGATGAACGCCATTCTGGAACATCTGCAATTGCCGGTTTGCATCATCGAAGCCCTGGCCGCCCGCAAGGGCCGGATGGGCATGCTGCTGCAACTGACCCAGTCTTGCGAAGATGGCCAGCTCAACGGTGTGGATGCGCTGTGTCAGCAATTGGGCCTGACTCCGGAACAACTCAACCAGTCCCACGTTGCCGCACTCGCTTGGGTGGAGGATCTGGGCTTATAATTGCCAGCCCTTCAGCCGGTCAGCACATCTCGATGAAACTGTTAGCCATAGACACCTCCAGCAGTTATTTGTCTCTTGCCCTCAGCCTGGATAATCAGTTACTGAATTTCCATGAGGAAATGGGACAAAAGCACGCCGAGCGCACGCTGCCGGAAATCGAGCGACTGCTGCAACAGGCTGACATCGGCTTGAGCGATCTGGATGCCATCGTCTATGGCCAGGGGCCGGGTTCGTTCACCGGGCTGCGCATTGCCTGCGGGCTGGCTCAAGGACTGGCATTTTCCGCCGGACTGCCGGTCATCGGCATCCCCACGCTGGATGCCGTTGCCCAGCAAAGTGCTGCCGAGCGGGTACTGGTCTGCCTGGATGCCCGCATGCAGCAGGTTTACTGTGCCAGCTACCAGACCGGGCCGACATGGCAGCGGCTGACCCCCATTACCCTGCAAGACCCGCAAGACGTCGCCTTGCCGGATGGCATCACCATGCTGGCAGGAGATGGCTTTACCAATTATCCGGCACTGCTGGCTGCCCAGCGCGACAGCACACGGCACTCCGGCATCCTCCGCGCCGATGCCCGCTCTCATATTGCGCTGGCCCTTAGCGGTCGCTACCCACAGCAGCACCCCAGAGAAGCCGAGTTGCTGTATGTACGCAACAAGGTGGCTCTCACATCCATCGAACAACAGGCTTTGAAGGGATGAGCCAGGTTTTGCGCCAGCAAGCTGTTAATGCCGAACAACTGGCACAACTGGAAGCTGCAGCCACTGCACATGGCTGGAGCGCACGCAATTACCAGGACTCCATCCAGGCAGGACATGTATTTTATGGCCTGGACCAGCAGGCTCTTGGCTGCGCCGTCGTCATGCCGCTGCTGGACGAAGCCGAACTGCTCAATATTTTCATTGCCGCCGATCAGCAAGGCCGCGGACTGGGCCTTGCCCTGCTGACCGGGCTGATGCAAGACCTGAAGCGACACGGCTGCACCAAATTGTTTCTGGAAGTTCGTGCCAGCAACCTGCCGGCCCGCAAGCTTTACAACCGTTGCGGCTTTCAGGAAACCGGCATGCGCAAAAACTACTACCCGAGCGCCAATGGCGAACGCGAACACGCCATCCTGATGGAGGCCGTGCTATGAATCGCAGCCGTTTCATCCAGCAAGCCATGGGCCTGGGCCCCACCTGGGAATCCCGCGAGGGCTGGTTCACCGATCATCCGGCAGAAATTGCCAGGCATGCACTGATACAAGCCAGCCACGACACAGCCATGGCCGAGCTGCATCACATGGAAACGGCAGCACCAGCCACACCCGAACCAGCAGCGCAGGCGGCAGCAGCCAGCTTACCGCCGCAGCAGGACAGCCAGCTGCCAGTATTGCCAGCCACTGCATTGCCCGCAGCCGAAGTCGATGCAGTCGACCACCTTCCCGACTGGGAGCAACTGGAACAGAACGTTGCCAATTGCGAACGCTGCACCCTGTGCCGCACGCGCACCCAGACCGTATTTGGTCGTGGCAATCCTCAGGCGCGCTGGATGCTGATTGGCGAAGCTCCCGGAGAGCACGAGGACAGACAAGGCGAGCCCTTTGTCGGCAAGGCCGGGCAGCTGCTGGACAATATGCTGGCCGCCGCTGGTCTGGATCGCGACCGTGATGTCTACATTGCCAACGTCCTTAAATGCCGCCCGCCGGGCAACCGCAACCCGGCACCAGAGGAAATCCTGGCCTGCCAGGGCTATCTGCAACAACAGATTCAGCACGTCCAGCCCGTGCTGATTGTGGCGCTGGGGCGCTTTGCCGTGCAGACCCTGCTGCAAAGCGAACAAACCATTGGCAAACTGCGCGGCCAGGTCCACCAGTACCAAGGCATTCCGCTGATTGCCACCTATCACCCGGCGTACCTGCTACGCAATCTGCCCGACAAGGCCAAGGCATGGCAGGACATGGTGCTGGCCAAAAAAACCTATGTGCAGCAGGCTGGCTGATCCAGCCTGTTACCGCAGCACTCAGCCATACACACCCTGCAGCCAGCGGCGATAGATGGCATCCGCCTGGGCATGACTTTGCGGCATGCCAGCGTCCAGAGAAGCATCAATCTCATCGACGGACATCACGCTGGGCAAATCATGTCCGTCAATTTCCTGATAGCCCACCTGCAACCACTTGCGAATCATGGGGGCTTTCACTTCACAGTGAAACTGCATGCCCAGATGCTTGCCGCCGTACAAAAATGCCTGATTGCGGCAAAAAGCACTGCTAGCCAGCAAGCGGGCACCGGCAGGCAAGGCAAAGGTATCGCTGTGCCACTGGAACACGCGTAGTGCCTGCCTGTCTCCAAACCACTCGCCTGTCACTGCGGCAGCCGCAGGCTGCAAATCAATCCAGCCGATTTCGGGAATCTCCGCCTTGCTGACTTCGGCACCCAGTGCCAACGCCAACAACTGCCCGCCCAGACAGTGGCCAATCACCGGCACATCCGCCGCCACGGCGCGATGCAAGAATTCAATCTCAGGCAAGATCCACGAATGCTCTGCCACATCATGCACACTCATCGGCCCACCAAAACTGGCCACACCGGCATAGTCACGGACATCCGGTGGCAAGGCATCCCCGGCATAGACCCTGAAAATGCGTGATGGAATTCCGGAACGATTCAGGTAATCAAGAAAATACTCCGGACCATCCAGCGCAACATGCTGAATGATGGCAATGGGCTTCATGGCTATTCCTCTGCACAATCCGGCTTGCACCCGAAAAATGATCACAAAATTACATAACCTGAAAATATATCCCAAAAATATCAATATATGGAATTTTATTTGATCAAAAACAAAGAGAACAGCAAGAAGAGAATGAAGGAAGTGCACAAAAGGCAGGCAATAAAAAACCCTTCTCCGTGCACCAGAGAAGGGCTCTTCGACGTTACTGAAAATCAAGCTTACTTCAGCTTGGTTTCCTTGTAGATAACGTGTTTACGGGCAACGGGATCAAATTTTTTGATCTCCATTTTTTCCGGCATCGTGCGCTTGTTCTTCGTAGTAGTGTAGAAGTGGCCAGTGCCGGCGGTGGATTCAAGCTTGATTTTATCGCGCATTGTATTACCTATCTGTCGCTATCTAGAGGACCGCTTAGATCTCGCCACGAGCGCGCAGATCTGCCAGCACTACATCGATACCAACTTTATCGATAGTACGCAGTGCAGCGTTGGATACGCGCAGGCGCACCCAGCGGTTTTCGCTTTCTACCCAGAACTTGCGGTACTGCAAGTTCGGCAGGAAACGACGTTTCGTCTTGTTGTTGGCGTGGGAAACATTGTTCCCGGTCATCGGACGTTTGCCGGTGACTTTGCAAACACGCGCCATGTTAACACTCCCAAAACCGGTAAAAGCTGGCTTTATACCATGAAAAAAGCCAGCGATTCAAGCATGATGCGCACTTTCCGTGGAAAGCACGATCTCGTATATGAAACAGTCGGGGCGCATTGTAACGGAATTACCACAAACTGGCGAGCACAAGCTGAAATCAGACCGAACAAGTGTTGCATTCATTGTTGCAACAAGGCGTGCCGTGGCGGTTCAAATCCAAGCGATTTCAGGTTAAAATCCCGGATTCCCATAGAGCCGTAATTCCATGACCAAGTATATCTTCGTAACCGGCGGTGTGGTGTCTTCCCTGGGGAAGGGCATCGCCGCTGCGTCCATTGCTGCCATTCTTGAGTCGCGCGGGCTGAAAGTCACCATGCTGAAGCTCGACCCGTACATCAACGTCGACCCGGGTACCATGAGCCCCTTCCAGCACGGTGAAGTATTCGTGACGGAAGACGGCGCAGAAACCGACCTCGACCTTGGCCACTATGAGCGCTTCATCAAATCCAAGATGAAGAAGAGCAACAACTTCACCACTGGTCAGGTTTACGAATCCGTGATCACCAAGGAGCGCCGTGGCGACTACCTGGGTGGTACCGTGCAGGTCATTCCGCACATCACCGACGAAATCAAGCACAAGGTGCATGAAGGCGCGGGCGATGCCGACGTGGCCATCGTCGAAATCGGCGGCACCGTGGGTGATATCGAGTCCCTGCCCTTCCTGGAAGCCATCCGCCAGATGCGCTCCAACCTGGGCCGCAAGAACACCATGTACGTGCACCTGTCGTACGTGCCGTTCATTGCCACCGCAGGTGAAATCAAGACCAAGCCGACCCAGCACTCGGTAAAAGAGCTGCGTGAAATCGGCATTCAGCCGGACATCCTGCTGTGCCGTATGGACCGCGAGCTGCCTGCCGACGAAAAGCGCAAGATCGCCCTGTTCTGTAATGTCGAAGAAAACGCCGTCATCGGCTGCTACGACTCGGACTCCATCTACAAAGTCCCGGCCATGCTGCACGAACAAGGCATCGACGACATCATTACCGAACACATGCAGCTGGATATCCCGCCGGCTGACCTGTCGGTATGGGCTGGCATCATCGACGCCATCGAACATCCGGAACAAACCGTCAACATCGCCATGGTCGGCAAGTATGTTGACCTGACCGAATCCTACAAGTCGCTGTCGGAAGCGCTGAAGCACGCCGGCATCCACACCCGTTCCGACGTCAACATCATCTATGTCGACTCCGAAGACATCGAGCGTGACGGTGCCGAATCGCTGAAGGACATGGATGCCATCCTGGTACCGGGTGGCTTCGGCAAGCGTGGCGTGGAAGGCAAGATCAAGGCCGTCAAGTTTGCCCGCGAGAACAACATCCCTTACATGGGTATCTGTCTGGGCATGCAGATTGCACTGATCGAATACGCACGTGATGTGGCCGGACTTGCCGGTGCCAACTCCACCGAATTCGATCTGGATACCGATTACCCGGTGGTGGCGCTGATCGACGAATGGGTCAATCACGATGGCAAGATCGAAAAGCGTGACGAAAACTCCAATATGGGCGGCACCATGCGTCTGGGCGGCCAGCACTGCGATCTGGTAGAAGGCTCTCTGGCAGCACGCGTTTATGGCTCCACCGACATCGTCGAGCGCCATCGCCACCGCTACGAAGTGAACAACTACTACGTACAGCGTCTGGAAGCAGCCGGCCTGACCATTTCCGGCCGCTCCGCCGGTCATGAAAAGCTGGTGGAAACCATCGAGCTGAAAGACCATCGCTGGTTCTTCGCCTGCCAGTTCCACCCGGAATTCACCTCTACCCCGCGCGATGGCCATCCGCTGTTCAAGGCCTATGTGCAGGCAGCCATCGACTACAAGGCTGAAAAGCAAGGGAAATAAGCATGAAACTGTGCGGATTCGAAGTCGGCCTGAACCAGCCCCTGTTCCTGATTGCAGGTCCCTGCGTCATCGAAAGCGAACAGATGGCACTGGATACCGCCGGTCAGCTGAAAGAAATCACCCGCGAACTGGGCATCAACTTCATCTACAAGTCGAGCTACGACAAGGCAAACCGGTCCTCCGGCACCTCATTCCGTGGCTTTGGCATCGATGAAGGCCTGCGCATTCTGGACGAAGTAAAGCGCCAGATCGGCGTTCCGGTCTTGACCGATGTGCATGCCGAGAGTGAAATCGCCCAGGTTGCCAGCGTGGTGGATGTGCTGCAGACCCCGGCCTTCCTGTGCCGCCAGACTGACTTCATCCGCGCCGTTGCCCAGTGCGGCAAGCCGGTCAACATCAAGAAGGGGCAGTTTCTTGCCCCGGGCGACATGAAAAATGTCATCGACAAGGCCCGCGCCGCCGCACTGGAAGCCGGTTTGCCAGAGGACTGTTTCATGGCCTGCGAGCGTGGCGTATCGTTCGGCTACAACAATCTGGTATCCGACATGCGTTCGCTGATGATCATGCGTGATACGGCCTGCCCGGTAGTCTACGATGCCACCCACTCGGTGCAGCTGCCTGGCGGTCAGGGCAGCTCTTCCGGTGGCCAGCGCGAATTCGTGCCTGTTCTGGCACGTGCTGCCGTGGCTGCAGGCATTGCCGGCATTTTCATGGAAACCCACCCCAACCCGGCATGTGCCATGTCCGATGGCCCGAACGCCTGGCCGCTGGGGCGGATGAAAGAACTGCTGGCCACGCTGCAGCAGCTGGACCGTCTGGTCAAGCAAGGCGGCTGGCCCGAGCATTCACTCTGAGTCTTGTTGCAGTCCGAGTTGTGGTAGCAAGCATTCTTCAGCCCGCCAACATGGCGGGCTGACAGTGATACGGTTAACCAAGCAATGCAATTGAAGGGGACAAGTATGAGTTCGATCATTGACGTAGTAGCCCGCGAGATTCTCGACTCCCGTGGTAATCCGACTGTTGAAGCCGATGTACTGCTGGAATCCGGCGTAATGGGCCGCGCAGCCGTACCGAGCGGCGCCTCCACCGGCGAGAAGGAAGCACTGGAACTGCGTGACGGCGACAAGAGCCGCTACCTGGGCAAGGGCGTTCTGAAAGCTGTTGAAAACATCAATACCGAAATCTGCGAAGCCATCATTGGCCTCGATGCTGCAGACCAGGCCTTCATCGACAAGACCCTGATCGAACTGGACGGCACCGAAACCAAGTCCCGCCTGGGTGCCAACGCCATGCTGGCCGTTTCCATGGCCGTTGCCCGCGCAGCTGCCGAAGATGCCGGCCTGCCGCTGTACCGCTACCTGGGTGGTGCTGGCCCGATGGCCCTGCCGCTGCCGATGATGAACGTGATCAACGGTGGTGCGCATGCCAACAACACCCTGGACATCCAGGAATTCATGATCATGCCGGTTGGTGCACAAACCTTCCGCGAAGCCCTGCGCTGTGGTGCCGAAGTGTTCCACAACCTGAAAAAACTGTGTGATGCCAAGGGTTACGCCACCACCGTGGGTGACGAAGGCGGTTTTGCCCCGAACCTGGCCAGCCACGAAGATGCCATCAAGCTGATCCTGGAAGCCATTGACGCCGCCGGTTACGTACCGGGCCAGGACGTGATGCTGGCTCTGGACTGCGCCTCCTCCGAATTCTACAAGGACGGCAAGTACCATCTGACCGCTGAAGGCCTGCAACTGACTTCCGAGCAGTTTGCCGACTACCTGGAAACCCTGGTCAACAACTATCCGATCATCTCCATCGAAGATGGCATGAGCGAACATGACTGGGAAGGCTGGAAGATCCTGACCGACCGCCTGGGCAAGCGTATCCAGCTGGTGGGCGACGATGTATTCGTCACCAACCCGAAGATCCTGGCCAAGGGTATCGAAGCCGGCATCTGCAATTCGCTGCTGGTGAAGGTAAACCAGATCGGCACCCTGTCCGAAACCCTGAAAGCAGTTGACCTGGCCAAGCGCTCCAGCTATACCAGCGTCATGAGCCATCGTTCCGGCGAAACCGAAGACAGCACCATTGCCGACCTGGCAGTTGCCACCAACTGCATGCAGATCAAGACCGGCTCCCTGTCCCGCTCCGACCGCATGGCCAAGTACAACCAGCTGCTGCGTATCGAAGAAGAACTGGGTGATGCTGCCTGGTTCCCGGGTCGTGCTGCTTTCTACCATCTGAAGTAAGCTTGAAGATGCGCTGGCTGACCCTGACACTGGTAACCCTGCTGATCGCCTTGCAATGGCCCTTGTGGTTTGGCAAGGGGAGCTGGCTCAGGGTCTGGCAGCTGGACAAGCAACTGCAGGAACAGCGGGCTGTCACCCAAAAGCTGATAGCCCGTAACGCAGCCCTGGATGCCGAAGTTCGTGACCTGAAGCAAGGAACCGATGCAATTGAAGAGAGAGCACGTAACGAACTTGGTATGATTCGTAATGGTGAGGTATTTTTCCAATTACTGGATCCGGCGACTGCGACAAAACATTGACTAAGCCAGTCCAAACCGTCACCTTCCTGAACTAAAAATAACTATGGCTGGCTACAAAACTTCCAGGGTTTGGTCAATGACAACACAAAATCCGATAGAGGTTGCACGGGAAACGCTCAAACAGCTGAGTCTGCGCAAACTGCTACCAACACCGGAAAATTTCGAGCGCGTCTATCACGAGCTCACGCAAACTCCGATTGAGCGAGACAACAAGCTGGGTACCCAGCTATTGCGAGCTCTGGAAACCATTCCGGCTGAATCACCGCAAACCAAGACACTGCTGCTGCGCATCAAACAGGCCACCGACGAATCCCGTTGGGAACTGTTGCCGCAGCTGGCCATCGATTTTCTCAAGCTGGCACTAAGCCAGACCAACCTGTCCCAGCCCTGGGGCAGCCTGATCCAGAACCTGATCCGCAGCTGGGACTTGCGTCTGCCCGACCTGCCCCAGCATCACAAGCAAGCAGCACTGGAACGGGTACTGATCAACTTCGGCAACCAGCCGGAAGAACTCAATCTCAAGCTATCCGCCCTGGTACGCAACTGGAGTGCGCCCGCCAGTCAGCGCGACCCCATTGAAGTACTGGACGCAGGTGGCGCACTGACAGATACCCCGGCAGAATCCACCAGCCAGCCAGCCAGCAACAGCAGCAGCTGGCCGCTCTGGCAGCGTACCCTGGCGTTTGCCCTCAAGCACGGCCTGGAACCGCGCCTGATCAGCATGCCGGACATGTGTGAGTCACTGGAAGCCCTGATTCGCGAGCTCGATCAGGTAAGCGACGATGCCAGCCTGAATGTCTACATGCCCAAGCTGCGCAGCTTCATGCTGAAGCTGGAACTGCAAACCCAGCAAGAAGGCCGCCTGGTTTCCGGGCTGACCAATCTGCTGCGCCTGCTGCTGGACAATGTGGCTGAAATCAATCGTTCGGATGACTATCTGGTTGGACAAGTGCATTCATTGCAGGAAGTCCTGTCGCACCAGCCGCTGTCCATGCAACAGGTTTACCAGCTGGAAACCAGTCTGAAGGAAGTCATCCGCAAGCAAGGCATGTTGAAGAGCACGCTGGATGAAGCCACCAGTTCCTTGCGCACCTTGCTGGACCGTTTCATTTCGCGCCTGGCGCAAATGACGGATTCGACTGACGACTTCCACAGCAAGATCAGCAAGCATAGCGAAAAGCTGAAAAATACCAGCAATGTCGAGGATCTCGGCAAAGTAGTCTCCGCGCTGATGGAAGACACCTCGCTGATGCAGCTGGATCTCACCCGCTCCCGCGACGAGCTGCTGGCGGCACGCGAACAGGTTGAAGCTGCAGAACAACGCATCACCGAACTGGAAAGCGCGCTGGAAGCTGCCAGCGCCAAGGTCAAGGAAGACCAGCTGACCGGCGCCTACAACCGTCGCGGCCTGGCCGAACATTTCCAGCGCGAAATCAGCCGTGCCGAACGCACCAATAGCGACCTGAGCGTCGCGCTGATCGACGTCGACAACTTCAAGCAACTGAACGACCGCTACGGCCACCTGACCGGGGACGACGCGCTGAAATACCTGGTGGACGTGATGAAGCACAATATGCGCCCTGCAGATATCGTCGCACGTTTTGGCGGGGAAGAATTTGTCGTCCTGATGCCGGACACCCCGGTGGATGAAGCCATCGACACGGTACAACGTCTGCAGCGCGAGCTGACACGCACTTTCTTCATGGCCAATAACGACCGCCTGGTCATCACCTTCAGTGCCGGTATTGCCAAATGGCATCTGGGTGAACAGGACATCGAAGTCATCGAACGTGCCGACCAGGCCATGTACCAAGCCAAGATCAGCGGCAAGAACCGCGTGATTTCCGCCGAACCGGACAGGATGATCTGAACAAGGCCAAAAAAAACCGGGGACATCCCCGGTTTTTTCATTCTTCGCCGCCCTTGCTCATACCCTTCCCCGCCTCAGCCCGCTGCCGACGCACTGCTTTCGGGTCGGCCTGCAAGGGACGATAGATTTCCACCCGGTCGCCGGCACGCAACACCGTGTCCGGCTTGATGGCCTTGCTGAAGATACCAAGCTTGAGATTGTTGCTGTCCACCATGGAAAACTGCGCCAGTATGCCGGACTGCTGCACCGCCTCGATGGCAGTACAGCCCGCAGCCACCTCCAGCGACATGATGCACTGCCGCTGCGGCAAGGCACAGGCCACCTCCACCGTAAACCGCTCAGTCATCGCCATACACCTTGTCAGCATGTTTGATGAAAGCATCCACCAGCGTACCGGAAATATGGCCAAACACCGGGCCGATCACTTTTTCCAGCAATTTGCTGGAAAACTCGTAACGCAAGCTGAACTCCACCTTGCAGCCAAAATCCCCCAGGGGCGTAAACTGCCACAAACCCTGCAAATGCTGGAAAGGCCCTTCCACCAGCTCCATCAGGATGCTCTCCCCATCACGCAGGGTATTGCGCGTGGTGAAATGCTGGCGGATTTTCAGGTAATCGATATGCAGGCTGGCCACCTGCTGATCACCCTCACGTGAGTGCTCCTCCGCCTTGGCACACCAGGGCAGAAAACGCGGGTAATTCTCTACCTTGTCCACCAGCGCAAACATTTGCGCCGGGGTATGGGCAACCAGAACTTTCTTTTCAACAACCTGCATGGGACAAGCGCACACTGTGCAAAATGGTTCAAGCCCAGCAGTTTACCAAAAGCCATCTGCCCTGTCCGGCCCAGCCTTCATGTAGCAGACAAGCCGCTGATTTTCAGGAATTTTGGCCTGCGGCCAGCTTCTGGTAGAATAGCCGATTCCCATTCAATGCCACGGAAACCTCAGGCGCATGAGCATCATCCAGAACCGCAAAGCCTTCCATGACTATTTCATCGAGGAAGAACTCGAGGCCGGGCTTGTGCTGGAAGGGTGGGAGGTCAAGGCCATCCGTGCCGGACGCATCCAGCTGAAAGAAAGCTATATCGACTGGAAAAATGGCGCTTTCTGGCTGATTGGCTGCCATATCACCGCCCTGCAGTCCGCTTCCACCCATGTCAAGCCAGACCCGGTACGCCCGCGCAAACTCTTGATGTCGCAATCCGAAATCAACCGTTTCATCGGCAAGGTGGAACGTGCCGGCTACACCATGATGGCGCTGGACCTGCACTACAGCAAAGGCAATATCAAGGCCCAGGTTGGCCTGGCCAAGGGCAAGAAGCTGCACGACAAGCGTGACTCGGAAAAAGACCGCGAATGGCAGCGTGAAAAGCAGCGCCTGATGAAAAACCAGCGAGGTGGCGCATGAAAAAAAGTGCCGCGCTGCCGATTGCACTGATTTGCCTGGGTGCGGTCTGGTTTCTGAAAAGCACCGCGCTGCTGCCCAGTACCAGTACCCTGCTGGCACTGTTGCTGATCATTGCCGGCGTGCTGCTGGGCTTGCTGGATGGCCTGAACAAATCCACCCTGGTCAGCTGCCCGCTGCTGATCTATGCCGGAGCCGCCATCTACCTGCGTGACAATATGGGACTACACTTGAGTCATCTGTTGTCGCTGGGCATGGTACTGGCCGGTCTCCTGATGCTGTTGTCGCGTAGCGACCGAATTCCGGAGCGCAGCGCACGCTGGCGCTCCCTGCCGGACCAGCATGACCTGCGCTGAAACGGCAAACCATTTACTCATTGAACGACAGGCCCACGGGCCAACGGAACCTACCAAGGACAGGCATGGACAAGATCCTCATTCTCGACTTCGGCTCTCAAGTTACCCAGTTGATTGCCCGCCGCGTACGCGAAGCTCACGTCTACTGTGAGCTTCATTCGTTTGACATGCCGATTGAAGAAATCCGTGCATTCGGCCCCAAGGCCATCATCCTGTCCGGCGGCCCCAACTCGGTGTACGAATCCGACTACCAGGCAGACCCGGTCCTGTTCGAACTGGGCATCCCGGTACTGGGCATCTGCTACGGCATGCAGTTCATGGCGCAAAGCCTGGGTGGCAAGGTAGAAGCCGGTGACAAGCGTGAATTCGGCTACGCCCAGATCCAGGCCCGCCATCACTCCAAACTGCTGGAAGGCCTGCAAGACCATATCGACGACGCCGGCAACGGCTTCCTGGATGTGTGGATGAGCCACGGCGACAAGGTTACCGCCCTGCCGGCCGGCTTCCATGTCATTGCCGAAACCCCGTCCTGCCCCATCGCCGCCATGGCCGATGAAGACCGTGGCTACTACGGTGTGCAATTCCACCCGGAAGTCACCCACACCAAGCGCGGCACCGAAATGATCCATCGCTTTGTGTTGCACGTGGCCGGTTGCAAGCCCAGCTGGACCATGCCCAACTACATCGACGAAGCGGTAAAGAAAATCCGTGAGCAAGTGGGCGATGAAGAAGTCATCCTCGGCCTGTCCGGTGGTGTGGACAGCTCGGTTGCAGCTGCGCTGATTCACCGCGCCATCGGCCCGCAACTGACCTGCGTCTTCGTTGATCACGGCCTGCTGCGCCTGAACGAAGGCAAGATGGTGATGGAAATGTTTGCGCAGAACCTGGGCGTGAAGGTTATCCACGTGGATGCCACCGAACAGTTCATGAGCAAGCTGGCCGGCGAAACCGATCCGGAAAAGAAACGCAAGATCATCGGCGGCGAGTTCGTGGAAGTATTCCAGGCTGAATCCAACAAGCTGACCAATGCCAAGTGGCTGGCCCAGGGCACCATCTACCCCGATGTGATCGAGTCCGCCGGTGCCAAGACCAAAAAGGCCCACACCATCAAGAGCCACCACAATGTGGGCGGCCTGCCGGAAGACATGAACCTCAAGCTGCTGGAACCGCTGCGCGAGCTGTTCAAGGACGAAGTCCGTCAACTGGGCGTGGCACTGGGCCTGCCGCACGACATGGTGTACCGTCACCCCTTCCCGGGCCCGGGCCTGGGTGTGCGTATCCTTGGCGAAGTGAAAATGGAATACGCCGACCTGCTGCGCCAGGCCGACGCCATCTTCATTGAAGAGCTGCGCAACACCGTGGACGAGAAAACCGGCAAAAACTGGTACGACCTCACCAGCCAGGCCTTTGCCGTGTTCCTGCCAGTGAAATCGGTTGGCGTGATGGGCGATGGCCGCACCTACGACTACGTGGTTGCCCTGCGTGCCGTAGTCACCAGCGACTTCATGACCGCCCACTGGGCAGAGCTGCCGTACTCCCTGCTGGGCCGCGCTTCCAACCGCATCATCAACGAAGTGCGCGGCATCAACCGCGTGGTTTACGATGTATCGGGCAAACCGCCGGCAACGATTGAGTGGGAATAAAAACCGATAAATATCAGCTGGCTACACACCAGGCAGGCAATGCTGAGCAAGAGAACAAGCTTTGAAGTGTGTCATGCTGCGCTACCTTGCCCAGCAGGCTGCCTGGACAGCATATGGACAGCCAGCATGTTATCCAGAGCCCAGGAAACCGGGCTTTTTCTTTATAATCTGACAATCCTTGCATTTTGCCGAAGCCACAGATGGCTGCCTGGCCACCATTAAAGGTCAATAATGAACTATCTCGTCATCCCATCCCGTCGTCGCCTTGCCAACTGGAACCGACGCCAGCGCAAGAAACACCACGCAGGTGAATTTACCGAGTTCGGTTTTACCTTGTCCGTGCAATTTGCGGCCCCTCTGGATGAAGTCGCACGGGAACAGTATGTTGCAGCCCTGATTGAACAAGTCGAGGCACTGGGGCTGACTTACGGTGGCGATGAAAGCAGCGGCTTTATTACCACCTACACCAGTGGCAGTGTCACGCTGGCTCAACGGGACAGTCTGCACGCCTGGGTCAGTGCCTATCCTGCCGTTGGCAGGGCGGAGGTAAGCGAATTGCTGGATGCCTGGCATGACGACAGCTGGTTCGAGGCAGTCTGAAACATTGCCAGCCCAGAACCCCAGACATGACAAAGCCGGTCAATGACCGGCTTTGTCATGTTCGAATCCACCCGCAACGCGTTGGACTCAGAGACCAGTCTCACGTCTTATCTGCAAGGCCTTCTTGTATTTGCGATGAGCAAAGCGGGCGGCATACACACCCAGAATCAGCCCGACCCGGCCATCCTTCCAGTTACCACTCTTCACATACCATTTGAAAAACGCTCCAACTGGGCTGGTCCACTGACGCAGGGCAAAGTTCTTGCGGCTACTCATGCGCGCCAGATCGCTGGCATCCAGATTGGTATACAGCTCCAGCTTGCGATTGATTTCGTCCATGGAATGGAAAGTTTGATGCTTGATGGGGAGTTCAATCCGGCCACGGCTGCGGTAGCCGACAAAATCCTCATGCACAGCCTGCTCGGAAAGCCTCACCCGGTTTTTCTCGATAATGCGCACCGGAAAATCCGGGCAACCTACCGGGTATAAAGCGTGCACCTGCTGCCCCATTACAATCCAGTCACGCTGGATTGCATAGGCATCGTGCTGGAATCCGCTCTGCTTGAGTTGCAGGAGGTGAGCCACCAGCTCGGGACTGGGAATCTCGTCACTATCCAGAAAGAACACGTGATCATGCCTGCATTGTTGCTGGGCAAAATCACGCTGCTGACGAAAATCATCAAACGGGCGATGTAGTACCCGGGCACCACACTGTGTGGCGATGGCCACGGTCTGATCGGAACTGCCACTATCCACCACCAGCAAATCGTCGGCCAGAGGGGCAACTGCCTGCAGGATGGCAGACAAGTATTTTTCGCTATTGAAAGTCAGAACATAAATGGACAGTGGTGTCATGCCGCCTTGGTCCCATCGGAATCATCAAACCAGTGTGCCAGCTCCTCTCCGCAGGTCGAACAACACGGGCTCGGTTTGCCATACGGACAGGCTGACGCTTGTTATCACCAGGCAGCTTCACTTGCCATGTGCATGCAAATGAAAAACCGCCTGAAATTGGGGATGTATTATCCCGATTAGCTGCAGGCAGAACAAATGATATCCATAGCAAACTTGTCCTGACGCCTGAGAATGGCAGGGAAGGTCGCAGACAATTGACTGCCAGAGCTGACAAGTACAATCTCATCCCGAATGGATGCCCTCTGGCTCACCGGATGTGTTGCACTGCAGTATCAGCCAAACCGCCTGCATTTGACGGACTGTCGCTCCACTGATACGGTCAAAGGGCGTAATCTGTGCAGGGAACCATCCGTTCCGCATTGCAGTCTGATTTTGTTTACCCGTTTCAATTTCATCGAGGAAATCACCATGTCCGATGCCGCACTGAATCAGGAAAAAGAACAACTGCTGGATGACGTTCGTCAGGTACTGTCCAGTACCGAGGACCTGCTGGGTGCAGCGGGTGACGAAGGCGGCGAGAAAGGCCGTGAACTGCGCAAGCGTCTGGCTGAAAATATCCGTCTGGCCAAGTCGCGCCTGCTGGAAGCCGAAAAAGTGGTGGTCGGCAAGGCCAAGGTGGCAGCCAAGGCAACCGACGACTATGTTCACGAAAACCCGTGGAAATCCATTGGCATCGCCGCTGGCGTAGGCTTCCTGCTGGGCATGCTGGTTTCACGTCGTTAAGCGCGCAACTGCCGCATGTCTGCCAACTCTTCCCGTCCGCCCCGCCCCGGCAGCTTGCGTTCGCTGCTGGGCGGGGTGTTTTCCTTGCTGCTTACCCGTATTGAACTACTGGTGCTTGAGGCGGATGAGCAAAAGGACGCCTTGCTGTTCAGCCTGTTGTTAGGCGGGCTGGCATTGATCCTGCTCCTGGTGGGCCTGCTGTCCGCCTTGCTGCTGGTACTGGTGCTGACTCCTGACAGCTGGCGTCCCTTGCTGCTGGGCGGCCTGATGCTGTGCAGCACAGGAGGTGGCGTGGCCCTGCTGTGGCAGCTGCGCCAACGCGCCCGACGCAGCCCTTCCCCCTTTACCGAAACCCTGACCGAAGTCCGCAAGGACTGGGACAGCCTGAGCGGAAAGCTTTGACATGAAACCGCAGGATCGCGCCATCAAGAAACAGTTGCTGCTGATGAAGGGAGAAGTCCTGCGCGTGAAGTTGAGCCTGGAAATGGAGCAGCTGCGCAAACATCCGCTTGGCATGGCTGGTGAAGGGTTCAAGGCCTTTGCCGATGGTGGACGTCTAGGCGGCATCCTGTCCACCCTGGCCGGAGTGCTCCCTTCCGAAGCATTACGCCGCTGGCTGCGCCGTGGTACCCGGCTGATGTTGTTATGGAAATTGGCCAGCAAGTTCTGGCCAGCACGCTGACCGCCTGGCTGATGTGCAAGACGGTCTGCAGCAGATGGTTTCAGGCCTGAACATTTACATTGCCGGCACTACCGGCATCTGACGTTGCGCTTTCTCCCGCATCAACACCCGTGGCAAGCTGGATGCTCACACTCAACTCACCCGGAGCGTTATTGCTTCCACCTGCCAGCATATGGTCGATGGCTGCCAGATCCTGCTGACTGCCATTCAGCCACTTTTTCAACCCTTCATCCTGGCCCTGCTGGCTACGCTGCTTCAGCCACTGGGCAATGGCCTTGATGCTGTTGAGCAAGGCCTGTAACTCCATATTGCCGCCCAAGCCCTGATTGCCTGCACTGCCAGTGCTCGCCATTGCCGCCTGCGATGGTGCCACTGTACTGCTGTCTGATGCCGCCGTGGCAGCATCATCGGTACTGGCAACAGCACAATCGGCCTGATCTGCGGCATGGTCGGTCTGATCGCTGGCGACACTGCCGCCGCTGGTGACATTGACGCTTACTTCCATGACAGACGCCTGCCCTTGCCCGCTGGCATTGGCCACCATCTGTCGCAACTCGGCAGTGATTTGTTTCAACTGCAGGGCAATCGCACGCAAACCACCTTTGTCCTTACCTACCAGCATGAGCATCTGCCGCAGGTTTTTCACTCTCTCCTTCAGCATTTCCATGCGGTTGGCATCCAGTGGCTGACTATTGCTCTGTTTGCGTTGCTGCGCCTGTTTGAGCTGGCTGGATTGCTGTTGTTGCCACTGCGCCAGTGCCTGATGCAGCGACTGGCTGACGGCCTGCCGTGCCGGATCACTAGCGGACCAGACTGCAGGACCGGATGATGTGCTGCCGGATGCGGCGTCTGTCGTATTCATGGCCGGGCTGGTGGCAGCAGGCCCTGACTGCTGGCGGTTCACGCGGGACCACAAGCTGGCAATACCGGATTCACTGACAGAAGGCAGGGACATGGGCTGGGTATCAAGATGGTGACCAGCATTTATCGGCATTTTTGGCCGTTTCTTTAAACAGCCATCACGAAGTTGCGGCGCGATCAGGCTAAAATAGTGATGTTTCCGTTGACCACTGCCACCTGCCATGTCCACCTTGCCAGACTCCCCGCTTGCAACACCGCCCCTGCCCCCGGCGGCAGTGCTGTGGCTGCAACAGATGGGTATTTGCTCGCGGCATCAATTGCTGCAGCAAGGCAGTGTCTCGACCTTTCTGCAACTCAAGGCAGCAGGACATACCGTCACCAAACGCTTGCTGTTCGCGCTGGAAGCCGCAGCCCGCGGCATACACTGGTCGGCGTTGACCGAGCGGGACAAACAGGAGCTGAGCCGACAGCTGGCCGCACATCCGCCGGTTGCCATGCCGCCCGACCCGGCTACCTGCCAGCATTTCATGCAACAGGCACTGGCGCAGGCCACGCTGGCTGCAGCACAGCAGGAAGTCCCGGTAGGCGCCATCGTGGTGAAGAATGGCCAGATCATTGGCCGCGGCTTCAACCAGCCGGCAGGCCGCTGTGACCCGAGCGCCCATGCCGAGATGCAAGCCTTGCGCGCGGCCGCGCTGCATGAGGGTAATTACCGACTGGACGGCTGCGACCTGTATGTCACACTGGAACCTTGTGCCATGTGCAGCGGTGCCATTCTGCAAGCCCGCTTGTCCCGGGTGATTTATGGTGCCAGCGAGCCCAAGACCGGCGCAGCCGGCAGTGTGCTGAACCTGTTTTCCCTGCCGCAACTAAATCACCATACCGCGATCTGGGGGGGCGTGATGCAAGAAGAATGCAGCCAGCAGCTCAGCAGCTTTTTTGCTGCGCGTCGCAAGGCGCGGGAATGAGATGATGCGCCATCTATTGTCTGTGTTGTTACTGGCGAGCGCTGCCATGCTGCCGGTACAGGCGGAAGCCCTGCCACCGGATGGCAGCCTTGATGCCGCCTTTGTGCTGCAACAGCAGGCTGTGCCATTGCAAGCAACCCGTGCCAATATGCGCCATTACGGCCAGCCCTGGATACTGGTTGGCATCCGCAGCCAAAGTCTGAGCCTGTTTGATGAATGGGGTCGCCTGCAGCAACATTATCTGGTTTCCACTGCCCGGCGTGGCGTAGGAGAAATGAGCAATAGCTACCAGACCCCGCGCGGCTGGCACCATGTCTGCGACAAGCTGGGTGCTGGCGCAGAGGAAAACACCATCATTTTCCGGCGGCGGGTCACCCCATGGAAATACACGGCGGAACTGCACCGGCAATATCCGGAAAAAGACTGGATTCTGACCCGTATCCTGTGGTTATGCGGTGATGAACCGGGCAAGAACCAGGGTGGTAATGTAGACAGTTACGACCGCGCCATCTATCTGCATGGAGCGGGCGAACATGTTGCCTTTGGCACCCCGACCTCGCTGGGTTGTGTCCGGATGAAAAATCCCGACATCATCCAGCTGTTTGACCAAACGCCCAACGGCATCGACGTTTTGATAGACGAGAACTCCTGAACACCATGCATGCTGCACTGAACCTGACCACCCCGGCCCTGCTGTTCCCTGCCATTTCGCTGCTGTTGCTGGCCTATACCAACCGTTTTCTCGGACTGGCCAGCATCATCCGCAATCTGTATACCGATTACAAAGCCGAACAGAATCCCAAGATCCTGTTGCAGATCGGCAATTTGCGTACCCGTATCCAGCTGATCAAATGGATGCAATTTCTGGGCATAGGCAGCCTGTTTCTCTGCACTATGGCCATGTTCCAGATTTACACCGGCTGGCAACAGCTGGGCGAACTATCCTTTGGCATCAGCCTGCTGTTGATGATTGCCTCGCTGGCGACCTCGCTGTGGGAGCTGGTGCGTTCCTCGGATGCCTTGAACATTCTGCTGTCCGATCTGGAAGCGGAATCGCATCGCCAGCAGTAAAGGCACACGGTCGGCACAGAACGTAAAAAAACCGGCTGTGCCGGTTTTTTTCAGCCTGCTGACAGAATGATTTGCCAGGACTTCACGGGACCCGGCAAAACCGGGCCTTGCCATGAAGTGATCCATACTGCAGCCTTCCCGTCCATCCCCACCGCCCCGGCCTTCCGAGAGTCCCTCGGTTTGCTTGATGGAAGCGAGCAGCACTGTCCAGGTCAGAGCGGCTTGCGTCCGGCAATGAAATGCAGCGGCATGACCACACGCCGCACGGTGGCGGCGTCTCCCCAGCCCCGCGCCAGACGCTGTCGCGCATCGTTCAGCACGTGATTGCCCAGGCTCTGTACGCACAGCTTGGTGGCAGACCAGGTATGGAGATAGCCAAGCAGTTGTTCCAGATTCCACTGCATGGTGATCTGGTAACGCGGCGTATCCAGCGCAGGCAGCGGCATGCCGACATGCCGGTAGCCATCCCACAGCAACTGACTGCAGCTGGACCAGAACGGCTCGATCACCGCCCGGAAAAAACGCATGGCGTCATCCACTTCGGGTGACACCTGGAACCAGTCGTAGCCCCAGGCGGCAAATACCCCACCGGGCTTGAGTGTGCGTTCCACCTGCGGCCAGAAGCGGGAGAAATCAAACCAGTGCAGGGACTGCGCTACGGTAATCAGGTCGAAAACGGCATCACCGTAAGGGGATTGTTCGACCGGGCACTCCAGATAGAACACATTGGCAGCACGCTCGGCCGCTTCCAACTGGCTATGGTTGATGTCACAAGCATCGACACGGTCGAACAGCAAGGCCAGCTTGCCCGCCGCCTGGCCGGTTCCGGTTGCGCAATCCCAGGCACGGTGATGATTCGACACTGAGGCCTGCAACCAGCGAAACAGCATGTCCGGGTATTGCGGGCGATAGCGCGCATATTGCTCGGAGTGCAAATCGAAAGTGGCGATGGCACGTGTATCCATGATTGGGCTCAAATGAACACTCTCTCGGCTAAACGGTGCGTCGGACCATTCCGCAACACCCCTTGCAGGCAAGGTGAATATGATAATAGCATCACACTCGACGCCTGATACGAATTTATTTCAATTTAAAATTATTATTTAAAAACAATCAGTAAGTAATCGTAATGGCCATTTAAGGTGGAGCAGTTCTGCAGGCCTGCCTTCTTTATCGTCAGTAGGATGCAAAACTTGTGGGGTGACCAACGGACGACAATGCGCGACTGCGCGTGTGACGCTGGACATCAGCATTCAGCCCGTATGCCCGGTAGCCAGCCAGCGGTCCAGTCTGGCAGCAAATTGCTGACGATCGGCCTGGCTAAAAGGCGGGGGACCACCACTCTGAATACCGCTGGCTCGCAAGGTATCCATGAAATCACGCATGGTGAGTTGTCCTTCTATGGTGTCCGCAGAGAAGGGTTCTCCACGGAAATTGATGGCAGCAGCGCCTTTGGCCAGTACCTGCGCGACCAGTGCAATATCCGCACTCACCAGCAGATCGCCCGCCTCACACTGTCTGGCGATTTCGGCATCGGCCACATCAAAGCCCTTGGCAACCACGATGGCGCGCAAGTAAGGGCTGGCAGGCAGGGCCGTCATGCGATTGGCCACGAATACCGCGTTCCTGGCGGTACGCTGGGCCGCCCGGCAGATGATGTCACGCACCACAGCCGGGCAGGCATCCGCATCAACCCAGATGGTCATCAACATCGCTCCAGTTGAAAATAGTGCGGCAAGCCTACAACAGTCATGCCGATCTGCCCACGTTGTTTGTTAAAGTTTGCGGAATCATTGCCAAGCTAATGGCATAAACTGCCGGAGCGCTCTATAGTAGCTGGACATGCGACCGCTTATGTCACAGGCAGCGCCGTGCCCTGCCCTTTCCCCCACAAGGTTTGTTGAATGACCCGCGCGCTGACCATTCTGGTTGCGGAAGACAGCCCGACATCCCGTCAGATCCTGATTGATTACATCCGGCTGCTGGGCCATACCGCCGTGGCCGTATGCAATGGCCAGGAGGCAGTGGATTACTGCATCCAGCAGCGGCCTGACGTGATTTTCATGGATGTCACCATGCCGGTGATGGATGGCTTTGCCGCCACCAGCGCCATCCGCCAGCTACTGGGCGAGCACTGGATTCCCATCATCTTCCTCACTTCCTTGTCCGATCGCAGCCAGTTGCTGCGCGGCCTGACCATGGGGGCGGATGACTATCTCACCAAGCCGATTGACCTGGATATCCTCACCGCCAAGCTGCATGTGCTGATTCGCATCTCTGAAATGCAACAGCGCATTGCGCATGACAGTGAGCGGCTGGAAGCGTATTACCGCATCAACGAACAAGAGCAGATGTTTGCCCAGATGGTGCTGGACCGGTTTACCCGCCGCGCCGAGCAGACTCCGCCCAATATCCAGCAGTGGCAACGTCCTGCAATGAACTTCAGCGGCGATACCATCTGCATCCGCCGCAGCCGCCCGGGGCTGGACCGCATCATGCTGGCAGACAGCACCGGCCACGGGCTGGCAGCAGCCATTTGCGGTTTACCCGCGGTGGATACCTTCTTTGCCATGTGCGACCGCAATCTGCCGGTGCAGGAAATAGCCCGCACCATCAATCGCAAGCTGCACACCATTTTGCCGATTGGACGCTTTGTTGCTGCCGCCTTGATTGAAGTGGACTACCAGCTGCGCCGCATTGCGGTGTGGAACGGTGGCATTCCCTGTGCAATGTATGTGGACCGCGATGGCGAGGTGAAGAAAAGCTTTATTTCGCGCTCGCCACCGCTGGGTATTTTGCCGGACAGCGATTTCGAATCCACGCTGGATTATTTCAGCTGGCAGGAGGGAGGCGCACTGGTGGTGTGCTCGGATGGCGTCACCGAAGCGAGCAACCCCGACAAGGAACCGTTGGGGCTGGATGGTGTGCTGCAAGCCATACGCGAAGCGGGTTCGCTGGACATTCAGGGCGCCATCACCCAGGCAGTCAACCGGCATCTGGCCGGGAATGAAAACCACGATGACATTTCGCTGGTGGTGGTACGCTGCGCCTGAGCGGGCGCACCACCCTTGCTGACTGCCCGCCCGGTCTGGAAGTCAGCCTGGCAGCTGACACCCATCGACCGGACAAGCCGGGCCAGCTGCTTCTGCCGCAGGCAATAATTCCTGCTGCAAGGCGGCAGCAAAGGCCTGCGGCTGCCCCAGCCACGGCGACACATCCACGCGCTGCCATTGTCCGTCCCGCTCCAGCAACAGGCTGGGGAAACCCTGTACACGATATTGCTGCATCAGGCTGCGGCTGGTCTGGATATGGGCTTCTGCCAGATGCATTGCCTCACCCAGCCGGGCAGCAAATACGGCGGCATCCAGCCCTTGTTCACCGGCAAGCCGGGCCAGCACGGCCGGGTCGGCAATGCGCAGTCCGCGCTGGTAATGAGCACGCTGCAACACCGACAACATGGCCAAGGCCGGCAGGCCCAGTTGTGCGGCCAACAGGATGGCGGCAATCGGCGGCGTCGAATCAAACACTGCCGTTTCATCCCGCAACAGGCCATCGAAATAGTCCTGACCAAACGGCAGGCCGGTAAGACTGGCGATGCGCTGGTCGTGGGGCATGACGTAGTCGCGCAGCGCCGGGGTAACCGCCTGACGGCGGCTACCACTCATCATACCGCCCGCATGCAACTGCATATCAAGGCCGGGCAGACTGGCCGCCGCCTGCAATAGTGGCGAAGCGGCATAGCACCAACCGCATAGCGGGTCGTAAATGTAATGCAGGGTGGCAGTTACCATTTCATTTCACCTTTGTTGACCTTGGCACCGATTTCCAGCGACATGGCTTCACCGGCTTGCGGGAAGGCCTGCTGCATGCGCTGGATCAACTCGCCACTATTGCCTGACAGGGCCAGATTCTGTTCAAACTGCTGCAAATAACTGCGGGTGAAGCGGATGCTGGCAAGGCCGGTGGGTGCATTGGCGGCCATGTGGCCGGGTATCACCTGTTTCGGCTGCAAGGCTTCCATTTCATCCAGCTGGGCCAGCCAGGCCTGACGCTCTTCCTTGCGCTGGGTATCAGCCGTCCATACATGCAGGCCGGACACCACACCGACATTGCCCACGATGGCGCGAATGGAAGGAATCCATACATAGCCGCGGTGTGCCAGCACACCCGTGCTGCCGCGCACTTCCAGGCTCTGCCCTTCCAGCATCAGCCGGGAGTCCTTGAGGGCATGCGGCAGGGTCAGCGGCGTGGACGGCGCATTATCACCCATTTTCGGCCCCCAGAATGCTACCTTGCCGGCCACATTGGCCTCTATACGCGCCAGTGTGGGCGCAGCAGCCAGCAGCTCTGCCTTGGGGAAAATCTGCTTGAGGGTGGTGGCGCCAAAATAATAGTCAGGGTCGGCCTGGCTGATGTAAATGGCCTTCAGCTGCTTGCCGCTATCCAGAATGCGGGCGGCAATGCGGTAGGCATCGGCGCGGGTGAAACCGGTATCGATCAACACGGCATCATGCTGGCCGCTGACCAGTACCGAGGTGACATTGAAGCTGTTGTCATCGGCCTGATAAACCGACAATTGCAACGGTTCGGCGGCCTGGGCAAGGCTGGCAGACAAGCCGGCAAACAGGGAAAGAGACAAGAAGAGTGTGGTGTGACGTGCCATGATGTGCTCCGCTAGCACCGCCAGTGACGGTGCGTGATGAATGATGGCTCGTACTTTAGCGTCTGGATAAAGACAGATAAATCCATCAAACCGGGCAACATTGTTTCATTAAACAGACTAATCAACTGATTCGGTCTCGTGCTTCACCCTGGCAGTGGCTGACAGGAGTGCATGGTGACGATGCAATTGCGTCCCTGTTTTTTGGCCTGATACAGGGCGGCATCTGCCGTGCGTACCAGCCACTCCGGTTTCTGGCTGATGCTGGAGTGAGCCACCGCCAGACCGATGCTGATGGTGACCACATGGCCGCACTGCGAGGTGGGATGGGGCAAGGCCAGCGCTTCGACATCCTGACGGATCTGCTCGGCCAATTGGCCTGCCTGACGCAAATTGCAGGCAGACAGCAGCAAGACGAACTCCTCGCCACCATAGCGCGCCGCGCAACCCTGGCTGGCATCGGCATGCCTGCCAATCACCCGGGCGACCTGGATCAGCGCATCGTCGCCCATCTGGTGTCCCTGGCTGTCGTTGTATTTCTTGAAATAATCGACATCGAAAAACAGCAGCGCGATGTCCGACTTCTGCCGCAGCCGTGCATCCCATACGGCTTGCAGCTGCTGGTCAAAATAGCGCCGGTTGTGCAGGCCGGTGAGGCCGTCAGCGCTGGATAATTGCTGCAAATAGCGGAAACCCTGCTGCAACTGGCGATGATCGCGCTGCAACTGCAGGGACAGCACATAGCTGCGACGCGCTTCCTTTTCCAGCTGGAACAGGCCCAGCAAACCCAGCAAGACACAGGAAATCACCAGGATGAAAATCAGCGAGCGGGTGCTTTGTTCGAGAAATGGCCAGTCCACCAGCACCCAGCCAAGGTAGAGCAGGCTGACCACGCTGCTGTAACAGGCCAGCCGGAACGGGATGCGCAGACCGAACATCAGGAATACCAGGCACAGCATCACCCCGCCATAGTAATGCTGGGCGGTGGGCATGCGGCTGAGCGAAAAAAACCAGATCAGCCCCAGCACAAAGGCCGTACCGGCAATCACGACCGTGTATTCGTACCAGCGGCGTAAAGGCGGACAAAAACTGCTGATGATGGACGCCACGCCGATAGCTGGCAAAATCAGCCAGCGCCACATCCAGATTTGGCCGTAGACATCGGCCAGATAATATTTGTCGATCAGGCCGTACAACATGAACACCACAATGCCCAGCGCACCGAATACGCGATAGCGGCGCATGCGCTGATCAAACGTAGAGGACTGGAAAGACTGCTCCAGCGCAGGGAGAAAACGCAGCTGGAACCATGGCTGCTTCTCGGCTGCAGCCAGCTCTTGCTCAAGACGGGATGCGGGGTGATCGGTCATGCTGTCACTCCAGGTGCGGTCTGCCGACAAAGGAGGATGCGTAGGGCATCAGTCATGAGAAGGTTCTCTGCCTGCCCGGCCAGGCATGCATTAAAAACAGTGCTTGCAAACAGAATAGAAAAATGTGCTGATTTGTAAGTCATACAAAAGTATAACGAAAAACCGGCCCGGTAAATCCGTGTAAAACCAAGCTGCCGATTTTCGATGACATATGCAGGAAAAGCCGACAGTCATGGCATTAAACGCGAAAACATGGCGTTTGCCGGCACATTTCCACCAGATACCCTGATGGCATGATGGCTTTGCCACAGCATATCATGTCGCACTTTTACTGCCGGAGCTCCGGCACACATGCAAGGAAGACGATGGACAGACTGACGGCCATGCAGGTTTTTGTCGAAGTGGCACGCCGGGGCAGTTTCACGGCGGCCAGCCGGGAGCTGGACCTGTCCCGCGCCATGGTGACCCGGCATATCGCCGAACTGGAAGACTGGCTTGGCGCACGCCTGCTGCAACGTTCCACCCGCAGCGTAACCCTGACCGATGCTGGCAACAGTTGCCTCGCCCATTGCCAGCAAATGCTGGAACTGGCAGCCCAGACCCGCGAGGAAGTGGGGCTGCGTGATGGCCAGTTGCGCGGCCAGTTGCGCATCACCACCAGCATGTCATTCGGCATGGCACAACTGGCTCCTGCCATCACCGACTTCATGAGCCGCCACCCGCAACTGCGTATCGACCTGCAACTGGGCGACCGCGCGGTGAACCTGATCGAGGAAGGCATAGATCTGGCCATCCGCATCACCAACGACCCGGAACCGGGCCTGATCGCCCGCCGGCTGGCCGAATGCCATTCGGTCATCGTGGCATCACCGGCCTATCTGGCACGTTACGGCCAGCCGCAACAACCGGCGGACCTCCGGGAGCACCACTGCCTGAGCCATAGCCGCGTCGGCCGCAGCGAATGGCGCTTGTATCGCGACAACAAGGAAGAGGTGGTCCGGGTCAATGCACGGCTGAGTGCCAATGAAACAATGGCACTGCTGCAAGCCTGCCGCCATGGTGCCGGGCTGGCCATGCAGCCCTTGTATCTGGTGCAGGACTTGCTGGCACAAGGCGAGCTGATTGCCGTTCTGCCAGACTGGCAGCCCGCCAGCATGGGCATTCACGCACTCTACCCCTCGCGCCGCCAGTTACCGCTGGCCATGCGCAGCCTGCTGGACTTCCTGCAGCAGCATTTCAGCCAGACCCAGTGCTGATCAGGCCTGGAAATTCTGCTGCCACTGCATGGGTGATACGCCGTAATGCAGGCGGAAATGATGGCGCAAGGCAGCGGCAGAGCCGAAACCGGCCAGTGCCGCCACCTGCTCCACACTGTATTCGGCACTTTCCAGCAAACGCTGGCTGTAGCGCAGGCGCTCGCTCACCAGCCACTGCCCCACCGTGCTGCCGGTAAGCTGGCGAAAATGCCGGGTAAAGCTGCGGCGGCTCATGGCCATGCGGGCAGCCAGGCTATCCAGGGTATGGGTCTGGGCCAGATTGGCCCGTACCCAGTCAAGCAAGGCCGCCAGCCGGGCATCACCGGCCGACACTGGCAACGGCTGGGCAATGAACTGCGCCTGCCCGCCCTGCCGATGCGGCGGCACCACTAGCCGACGGGCCACGCCATTGGCCAGCTCCGCGCCATAACGCTGACGCAACAGATGCAGGCAGCAATCCAGCCCGGCGGCGGTACCGGCGGAGGTCAGCAGCGGCCCGTCTTCCACATACAGCACCGCCGGGTCCAGCCGCACTTGCGGGTAACGACTGGCAAAGTCCTCGGCATACGCCCAGTGGGTGGTGGCATTGCGACCATCCAGCAAACCGGCTTCGGCCAGCACATACGCTCCCAGGCACAGGCCGACTATCTGCACGCCAGCCTGACTCGCCTGCTGCAAGGCCTGCACCAGCGCATCCGGTACCGGCCTGCCTACCTGCCAGCTGGGCAGGATGATGATGTCCGCGCCGTCCAGCCCTTCCAGCCCGTAATCGCAGGCAATGGAAAAACCGGACGAGGTGCGGATGGGACCGGCGTCCACTGCGCATACACGCAGGGTGAAGGCCGGCATGTCCGGATGCGCATCGCCAAACACCACACAGGGCACCGACAGATGAAACGGGCTGATGTGCTGGAATGCCAGTACGGCAATGACGGGAGGTGACATGGGGCATTTCCGGCTGGTGGAATTGGCCCGATCTTAACGCATTCTGGCAATCGGGCCACTTTTTCCCAACGCAGTGACTACCGATAATGGCTGCACCTTCAGCCACAACCGGAGCACATCATGCCGCACACACAACGCGCACTCATCGTCATCGACCTGCAAAACGACTATTTCCCCGACGGCAAATACCCGCTGTGGAACAGCGAAGCAGTACTGGATAACTGCGTGGCCGCCATCGAGCGGGCACATGCACTGGACATGCCGGTGATTCTGGTGCAACACGTAGCGGACAGCAGCAAGGGTATCGCCCCCTTCTTCAATGCCGGCAGCGCAGGCGTTGCCCTGCACCCGCGCATTCTGGCCGCCGCACCGCATGCTCCGGTGGTAGTGAAACGGGCGGCCGACAGCTTTCATGAAACCAGCCTGCAAGCCACGCTGGATGAACTGGGCATCCGCCAGCTGCTGCTGTGCGGCATGATGACGCAAAACTGCGTCACCCATACCGCCCTGTCGCGCGCTGCCGACAAGTATAAAGTCGCCGTGCTGGCCGACTGCTGCACCACGGTGGACCAGATGCTGCATGCCATCGCACTCAACGCCCTGTCCATCCGCGTGCCACTGCCCACGGCGGCACAGGCATTGGCCTGAAGCTGCCGGGCTGGAGCGCAAATGAAAAAACCCGCCGGATGGCGGGTTTCTGCTTGCAGCGATGCCGGTTCAGGCTCAGGCCTTGTTGACCGGAATCTTGCCAATCTTGACGCGCCATTCCGCCGGGCCGGTGTTGTGTACCGAGATACCGTTGGAATCGACCGCTACCGTTACCGGCATGTCTTTTACTTCGAACTCGTAGATGGCTTCCATGCCCAGGTCGGCAAAACCTACCACCTTGGAGGCCTTGATGGCCTTGGACACCAGGTAAGCCGAACCGCCCACCGCCATCAGGTATACCGCCTTGTTGTCCTTGATGGCTTCGATGGCAGCCGGGCCACGTTCGGCCTTGCCGATCATGCCGAGCAAGCCGGTCTGTTCCAGCATCTGGCGGGTGAACTTGTCCATGCGGGTGGCAGTGGTGGGGCCGGCCGGGCCAACCACTTCGTCACGCACCGGATCAACCGGGCCTACGTAGTAGATGAAGCGGTTGGTGAAGTCCACCGGCAGCGCCTCGCCCTTGTTCAGCATGTCCACCATGCGCTTGTGCGCGGCATCACGACCGGTGAGGATCTTGCCGTTGAGCAGCAGTACATCACCCGGCTGCCAGCTGGCCACTTCTTCCTTGGTGATCTTGTCCAGATCCACGCGCTTGCCATTGCTGGTGTCGTAAGTGATTTCCGGCCAGTCTTCCAGGCTGGGTGGAGCCAGATGGGCCGGGCCGCTGCCATCCAGATGGAAATGGATGTGACGGGTGGCGGCGCAGTTGGGGATCATGGCCACCGGCAGGCTGGCGGCGTGGGTCGGGTAGTCCAGAATCTTCACGTCCAGCACGGTGGTGAGACCGCCCAGGCCTTGTGCGCCAATACCCAGCGCGTTCACTTTTTCGAAGATTTCCAGGCGCAGCTGTTCTACGCGGGACAGTTCGGCACCGCTGTCAGCCTTGGCTTTCAGCTCGTGAATGTCCACGTGCGACATCAGGCTTTCCTTGGCCAGCAGCATGGCTTTTTCCGGGGTACCGCCAATGCCGATACCCAGGATGCCCGGCGGGCACCAGCCGGCACCCATGGTGGGCACGGTCTTGATCACCCAATCGACAATGCTGTCGGACGGATTGAGCGCGTAGAACTTGGACTTGTTCTCCGAGCCACCGCCCTTGGCCGCACAGGTCACTTCCACGCTATCGCCTTCGACGATTTCGAAGTGCACCACGGCCGGGGTGTTGTCCTTGCTGTTCTGACGCTTGCCAGCCGGGTCCAGCAGCACGGAAGCGCGCAGCTTGTTGTCCGGGTTGTTGTAAGCGCGGCGCACGCCTTCGTTGACCATTTCCTGTACCGACAGGGTGGCGTCCCACTGCACATTCATGCCCACTTTCAGGAACACCACGGCAATGCCGGTATCCTGGCAGATGGGGCGACGGCCTTCGGCACACATGCGGCTGTTGATCAGGATCTGCGCCATGGCGTCCTTGGCCGCTGGGCTTTCTTCATGCAGATAGGCCTGATACAGGGCGTCGATGTAGTCCTTGGGGTGGTAGCAACTGATGTACTGAAAAGCATCGGCGATGCTTTGAATGAAATCATCCTGACGGATAACAGCCATGAGCGGTCTCTCCAGCGTAGGGGCTTTAGGAATTGTCGGGACATTTTAGGCGCTTGTGCCGCATTGCGCCATGCCCGCTCCCCTCATCCGTGCTGCAGATAATCGACAAAGTCGTCCAGCGCCTGTTCCAGCTCCAGCACCTGGGACATGCAGGCGGCAGACAGCCCGGCACGCGCTTCGGCTTCCAGCCGGGCGGCACAGTCGGCCATGGCTGCCGCGCCCACCGTGCGGCTGGCACCCTTGATGCGATGGGCCAGCAGGATGAAGGTTTGCTGGTCAGAGCGCTGCCAGGCTTGCAGCAGTTGCTGCAGATCGGCCTGCTTGTCGCGGGCGAAATCCTGCAGCAAGGGTAGCTCCAGCGCCCAGTCCCCCTGGCTCAGGCCAAACAGCACCTGCCGGTCCAGTACCGGCAAGTGGATGGCCGCGGGAGGCGCCACCGGCAGGCAGCCCGTCACCGCACGTAACCAGGCGTCGTCATCCGGCGGCCATGGCAAGCTGGCATCCAGCAGGGGCAAAGCGGATGCGCTCAGCGAGAGAGGATCGGCCCCAGCCAGCAGCAAGGGCGTATGGCCACGCCATGGTTCGGCGGCTTCGCACTCGCGAATGGATTGTGCCAGTTCCAGACTGGCGTTCAGCCATTGCCGCTCGCTCACCAGCAGCAAGGCCAGCGGGCCCTGTTGCCAGCGCTGCCGTGCAGCAGTCGCGGTGTCCACTCTTTCAAATGGATAGCCAAGTACCTGCCATTGCCCGGCAAGTTCGGCCGCACGGCCAGCATCCGGCTCCAGCAGCAGGATGGGCCACTGCCAGGGCTGCGGCAGCATGCCGGGAGAAGCCAGCGGAGCATGCAGCAGCACACTGTATTGCTGGCCATCAGCCTGGTATTCGCAGTGCTGGCGGCTACCCAGCTGCCGCGCCAGTTGCCGGCAGATAACAGCAGATGACAAAGCCGCTGTTGTCGGCTTGCGGGCCCGGGCAAGTGCGTGCGGGGCCCGGCCCGGCAGCGGCACATGGCGCACGGTGCTGACTTCAAGGCTGATGATCTGCTGCATTTGTTGCTGGGCCAAGAGCTGCACCCGCAAACTGATTTGTCGCAGTTGGCCATCTTGCAGGGCTGCGGCCAGCCAATGGCGGACCAGGGCTTGCAGACGCATGGCATCCAGCAGCAGCGGCGTGCTGAGCGCGGGGTCGAGTTCCAGCTGGAATTCCACCCCCATGCGCTCGCATGGCAGGCGGAAACAGTGATGCAGCTGGCGCAGCAGTTCCGGCAAGGCCTGTACGCTGCCGGGAGAAGTACGCCCCTGCCGACAAGCCGTCAGCAAGGGAAAGCGGAAAGACGTGGTCGCCACGTGGTCGGGCCTGGACATGTCAATGGAAATAGAGGGCTGGGCCGTGCTCAGTTGTAAGGCAGTTGCCGGGTATGTCCATCACGCTGGATGGCCTTGACATGATACATGGCATGGTCGGCCTGGTTGACCAGTTGTTCGGCCGTGGTGCCGTCGCGCGGGTACAGGCTGTAGCCGATGCTGGCCCCGACTTCCAGCTTCTTGCCTTCCACCACCATGGGTTCGCCAATACTGAGCGACAGCTTGGACAGCAGTTCGGACAGACCATCTGTCGTAAAGCTGCCTTGTAGCAGGATCAGGTATTCATCCCCGCCCATGCGCGCCACCATGTCGTTGCCACGCACCGCATGCAGCAGGCGGCGCGCCACGATCTGCAGTACCTGGTCGCCAATGGCATGACCATGCTGGTCGTTGATCTGCTTGAAGTGGTCCAGGTCGACAAACAGCACGGCAAACTGGCTGGCATTGCGTTGCGCTTGTTCCAGCAATTGCTCCAGCCGCTGGAAAAACAGCGCACGGTTAGCCAGGCCGGTCAGGCTGTCGTGGTGTGCCAGATAGCTCAATTCGCGCTGGTTGTCGTACAGGCTGGCCATATGGCTGTTGATCTGCCGCTGCATGCGATCGAAATTGCGTGCCAGCACGCCGATTTCATCATTGCGCTCTACCGGCAGTGCCTGCTGCAGTTGCGTGGTGGAGAAACTGCTGGCCGCCTGCGCCAGGGTGTTGATGGGTCGCAGCATGGCACGGGCAAACACCACCGCCAGCATGATGGCAATCACGCTGAAAGCCAGCACCATGTGGATGATGCGCTGCCCAAGTGGTGCCGCACCGGCCACCGCGGTATCCAGCGGCTGCACCAGGCCGGTGACGATGAAGTCGTCTCGATTGCCACGGCCAAGCGGATGGCGGACAAAGGCCATCACCTGTCCGGCGGCTTGTTGCGGGTCGTCCAGGCCGCTGAGCGCCAGCTGGTTTTGCTTGCGTTCGAACAAGGCTTTGGTGGCGGCAAAACTGTCCTGCATCAGCACCCGCCGTCCCTTGTCAAAACCGAAGGTCTGCGCCGGGTCCGGGTGAACCAGAAAATCCCCCCAGCGATTGGCCAGATACAGTTGGTAATCCTTGGGCAAATCACTGCGCAACTGGCCCAGCAAGCGTTCTAGGTCCAGATTGATTACCAGCAGGCCGCCGGGCTGGCCATCACTGCGTGGCAAGGGGGTAGCTACCATCAGGCCGGGCCGGCCTTCGGCATCGTGGGAGGAGCGCTCGTGATTGACTTCGATCGAGGATTGGTAAATTTGCCCGGCCGGCAGCGCCAGGGTTTCAAACACATAGGGAAAGTGGCCTTTTTCCTGCAAATCGCCACCATCCACCCGCGCTGTCAGCCCGGACCTGGAGTCGACCCGTACCAGTTCAAGCCCATTGTCCGCCGCGCCGATCAGCCGCACCTGCAGGTATTCCGGATGCAGGGCCAGCATGGCAGCGAAGGCCTGCGCCAGTTCATCCCGCGCCCGCCTGGCTTCACTGCCATTGCGCTGGTTGATCACCACCTGCACCTGCACCAGCCGTGACAGCAGCAAGGTATCGTCTGCGGCTTCATCCTCCCATTGCACCATGCGCCGGTTCACCGCGCGCGCGGCGGTCAGCAAGTCGCTTTGCGTTGCCGACACCAGCATGGCGCGATTGGCGGTATAGGCGTAGTAGCCGGTAATGCCGGAGGACAGGATGCCGAAAATGGCCAGCAGCAAGGCGAGTTTGAGCAAGAGACCGGAGCGCATGATTCAGAAGCTCCCCGGCAAGTCGCCAGAATAGATTTTTTGCCACAGCGCTTCACGCCGGTTGGCATTTTCCACCGGCTGCAGCCACAACACGCGCGCACCGGACGGCAGGTCGGCACTGGCACTGAGTGTATTGGCCAGCCCCTGTCTGGTGGGCAGAAGCGCGCTGACCGAGGGCTCCAGCATGTAGTTGATCCATTGCTGGGCCAATTGCGGCTGGCGTGCTGCGCGCGTCATCGCCCAGCAGTCCAGCCAGGCCAGCACGCCCTCGCGCGGAATGGCATAGCCGACATCGGCCCCGGCCTGGCGCAGCGAGTTGAGCTGCTGGGTGCCGTAATTGCCGAACATCACCGCCACCTTGTGGCGGATGAACAGTTCGGTGGCTTCTTCGGGCAGGTTGTAATAAGTCAGTACATTACGCCGCAGGTCGATCAGCCGCTTCACCATGGCGGCCTGTTGTGCAGTATCCAGCTGGAAGGGCTGGGCAATGCCGCTGGCCAGCGCGGCAAAGGAAAAATTGTGCGGCCCGCTGTTGAAGTCCAGCACCTTGTGACGATAGCGCGGGTCCCACAGCACGTTCATGGAGTCCGGCGGACGGGCAAATTGCCGCTTGTCGTAAATGATGCCCATGGTGGAATAGGTATAGGGCACGGCATACAGCTTCCCCTGCTGCTGCAGGCCGGGAATGCTGGCCCGGTCGCGAAAGCGTGGCAGCTGGCGTTGCAGATTGGGAATCAGGGACGGGTTCAGTGGCAATAACAGCCCGGCAGCATGGTAGCGCTGCATTTCGGCGGTATTGGCGGCAACCACATCAAAACGTGGTCCGCCTGCGGCGTGCATGCGGGCCCATAGTGCCTCGTCGGAA
This sequence comes from Aquitalea pelogenes, assembly GCF_041914625.1. Lineage (NCBI taxonomy): Bacteria > Pseudomonadati > Pseudomonadota > Betaproteobacteria > Neisseriales > Chromobacteriaceae > Aquitalea > Aquitalea pelogenes. The sequence goes on from NZ_JAYSDA010000004.1 coordinate 54,651, forward strand.
TCGACAAAGGTCACTTCGACGCTGACCTGATAGCGCCGTTCAAAGTCATGCACCACATCCGGGTCGGCGTAACCCGGCCAGGCCAACACGCGCAGCACGTCCTTGGCCATGACCAACTGGCAGCACAACAGGCAGCCAATCACCCCCGCAAGCAGGCGTATTGCTCTTGATGTCACGTTTACTGTTCTTCTTTTTCAAGCCACCGTTTGAATGTAGCTGTTTGTAAGCATTTCTACTTGTTTTTTTCACTCATTCATTCTGCTTTGACAAGCTTTCCCGATAGCGCGCCGCCTGCTGCAACAACCAGTCGGCAAAAGCCCGGTGTGGCGGCGATTGCTGGCGGTCCGGCGGGCAGACCAGGTAATAGGCATTGTCACTGGGCAAGGAAATATCACAAGGGGTGAGCAGATTGCCACTGCTGATTTCCTGCTGCACCAGAAAGCGTGGCACCAGTGCCACGCCCATGCCGGCACGGGCTGCTTCCACCAGCATGGAAAACAGCTCGTAGCGCGCCCCTACCATAGCCTGCGGATTATCCACCCCTGCCGTTACAAACCAACGTTGCCAGGCCTCATGCCGGGCCGACAAATGCAACAAGGGGTATTGGGCGATTTGCGCAGCCGGTACCGCGGCCCCGCACACCAGCTGCGGGCTGCAGACCGGAATCATTTCTTCGCCAAACAGCCAGCTGGCCTCGGCACCGGGCCACACCCCATTGCCAAAGTGGATGCAGGCGTCAAAACCGGTATCGGTGAAGATGAAAGGGTCGGAACGGGTGGTGATGTTGACGGTGATATGCGGATGCGCCTGATTGAACAGTGGCAGCCGCGGAATCAGCCAGCGGGTGGCAAAGGTGGGTACAGCCGCCAGCTCGATCACTCCCTCCGCCCCCTGATGCGCCATCAAGGCCAGGGTATGGCGCTCCAGCCGCTCCAGACAGTCACGTACCCCTCGCGCATAGGCGCGGCCGGCTTCGGTCAGGCTGATCCGGCGCTTGATGCGATGAAACAGGGCCACGCCCAGCATGTCTTCCAGCTGGGCAATCTGCTTGCACACGGCACTCTGGGTGAGCGACAGCTCTTCTGCCGCACGGGTGAAACTCTGGTGGCGCGCCGCACTCTCCAGCGCCTGCAAGGCCTCGATACCGGGTAAACGTTTACGCATACATTCTTCCATTCACTCACAATGTGTGGAATTTATATCGTTTGCGAGCGCCACAGCGACACAGGCAAAGTAGCTGGCAGTGATTGTATTTAACCCGGCACTGCTTGTCGTGACCATTCACCCGCCACCTTACTTGATGCATGAAAGTTGGTGCATGAATGGAAGGATACGGCCAGCAGGCATCAGGAGCCTGCATGTCTTTGCACAAGAAAAGAATCGTGATTGTCGGTGGTGGCGCCGGTGGTCTGGTGCTGGCCAGCCGTCTGGGGCGGCTGGCACGGCGTTCGGCCCAACTGGACATCACGCTGGTGGATGCTTCCCGCAGCCATATCTGGAAACCGCTACTGCATGAAATTGCCGCCGGCAGCATGAACCCGCACCGCGAGGCACTGGATTACCTGGCGCAGGCCAAACGTGACGGCTTCCGCTTTTGCCTGGGTCGCATGACCGGGCTGAACCGTCAGCAACAGACCATACAACTGGCCGCCACTGCAGATGAACAGGGCCGCCCGCTGATTCCGGCGCGTACCCTGCCCTACGACATTCTGGTGATGGCAATCGGCAGCACCACCAACGACTTTGCCACCCCCGGCGTGGCCGAACACGCCATCTGCCTGAACACCCCGGCAGAGGCCAGCCGTTTTCATCAGCAACTGGTCAATGCCTGCATTCGCGCCAGTTTGCAAAACGGGCCGCTGCGCGCCGGGCAATTGCACGTCACCATCATCGGTGCCGGGGCCACCGGGGTGGAACTGGCGGCCGAACTGCGCAACACCACGCGCGAACTGGTGGCGCATGGGCGGGAAAACATCAATCCGGACCGCGACATCCGGCTGACCCTGATCGAAGCCGGGCCACGCATCCTGCCGGCACTGCCGGACTCGGTGGTCGCCCGGGCACACCGTCAGCTGGAGAATCTGCAAGTGGAGGTGCTGACCGGTGACAGGGTCAGCGCCGTCGACGCCAATGCCGTCCACACCGCCAGTGGCCGTAACATTGCGTCGGAACTGGTGGTATGGGCGGCCGGGGTACAGGCACCGGCCATGCTGGCCGGGCTGGATGGTCTGGCCAGCAACCGGCTCAATCAGTTGCTGGTACGCCCCACGCTGCAAACCACGCTGGATGACAAGATCTACGCGCTGGGCGATTGCGCCGCCTGCCCCGATGGCAGCGGCTGGGTACCACCACGGGCGCAGGCAGCCAGTCAGCAGGCCGAGCTGCTGTATCACAACATCCGCTGCCAGCTGGCTGGCAAGCCGCTGCAGGACTTCCGCTATCGCGACCTGGGTTCGCTGATTTCGCTGGGCCGCTACAGCACGGTAGGCAGCCTGATGAGCAGCCTGTCGCGCCGCAGCCTGTTTGTGCACGGCCAGTTTGCCCGGCTGATGTATTTGTCCTTGTACCACCGCCACCAGCTCACCCTGTTTGGCTGGCTGCCCACCGTGCTCACTGCTGCGGCCCGCTTGCTGCAACGACGCACGCAGCCATTGGTCAAGCTGCATTAGCGCGATGCACGCAGGCTGACGCGCCGGGCACGGCGCACCAAAGCGTTGCACAAACACGCACAAATACACCACTTTGGTGCATATGCACCGTTTTTGCGCCGAAAGAATCCTGACCGTCATTCACCAATAAAGCGCCGGTTTCCGCCATTTTCGTGCATGCCATGACCAAATTGGTGCAAACCGGCGCCAGCTGGCATTCGCCTTGCTTTACACAGTCCCACAACAGCCGATAACAACGGGACTCGCCATGCCAACTGCCAACGCGCCATCAGACGTACTGTTCCTGCTCCTCGGGGCCATCATGATTCTGGCCATGCACGCCGGTTTTGCCTTTCTGGAACTGGGCACCGTGCGCAAGAAAAACCAGGTGAATGCCCTGGTGAAGATTCTGACCGACTTTGCCGTCTCCGCCATTGCCTACTTCTTTGTCGGTTACACCGTGGCCTACGGGGTCAACTTCCTAGGTGATGCCCGCCATATCGCCGATCACCATGGTTATGAGCTGGTGAAGTTCTTCTTCCTGCTGACCTTTGCCGCTGCCATTCCGGCCATTGTGTCCGGCGGCATTGCCGAACGTGCCAAGTTCCACCCGCAGTCGGCCGCCACCTTTTTGCTGGTGGGACTGGTGTATCCCTTTTTCGAGGGCATTGCCTGGAACAACCACTATGGCGTGCAAGACTGGCTGAGCCACAGCTTTGGCCAGCCCTTCCATGACTTTGCCGGTTCGGTGGTGGTGCATGCGGTAGGTGGCTGGATTGGCCTGGCTGCCGTGCTGAATCTGGGTGCGCGCCGTGGCCGCTACAGCAAGGAAGGCCGCATCTCCGCGCATCCGCCCTCTTCCATTCCGTTTCTGGCGCTGGGCGCATGGATCCTGATTGTCGGCTGGTTCGGCTTCAATGTGATGAGCGCGCAACGTCTGGATGGTATTTCCGGCCTGGTGGCCATCAACTCGCTGATGGCCATGGTGGGCGGCACGCTCAGTGCCATGTGGGCCGGCAAGAACGACCCGGGCTTCATTCACAACGGCCCGCTGGCCGGGCTGGTGGCGGTGTGTGCAGGCTCTGACATCATGCATCCGCTGGGTGCGCTGGTGGTGGGCCTGGTGGCCGGTGGCATGTTTGTCTGGCTGTTCACCCAGACCCAGAACCGCTGGAAGATTGACGACGTGCTGGGGGTATGGCCGCTGCATGGCATCTGTGGTGCCTGGGGTGGCATTGCCGCCGGAATTTTCGGCCAGAGCGCGCTGGGCGGTCTGGGCGGCGTCAGCCTGCTGTCGCAGCTGCTGGGTACCGTGGCAGGCATTGCCGTCGGTTTTGGCGGTGGCTATGTGGTGTATGCGCTGCTGCGTAAATCCGTAGGCATCCGCCTGGATGAAGAAGAAGAATTCAACGGTGCCGACCTGACCATCCACCAGATCAGCGCCACGCCAGACCGCGAAACCACCTGGTAAGTCCTCTCCGGGCGGGCCTGGCCTGTAGTTCAGGTCCGGCCCGCTTGTCATAATCTTGATCATCCTCAGACTTTGGCCGGTTTTGTCCGATAAGAAGACACACAGCGTACGATGCCTCCGCTATGCTGACAGTCAGCAAGAATCGTGGATTGCACGCAGAAACATGAGTCCTTCTTTTTCCCTGAATGGCAGGCGTACCCTGCGTACCCGCCTTACCCTCGGCATGTTGCTGGCACTGGTGCTGACGCTCTGGCTGGCTACCTTGCTGATCAGCCACACCCTGCGCCAGCAGATGGAAAATACCATTTCGGCCCAGCAGCTTTCGGCCGTCTCGCTGGCCGCACACGAGGTGGACCGCTCGGTCAACGAGCGCATTCAGGCGCTGCACTCCCTCACCGTTCAGTTCAAGGACAAGCCACTCACCACTGCCGCCATCCAGCCCGAGCTGGAACGTCGCCCCATTTTGCTGATGATGTTCAACTGGGGCATCGTGGTGATGGACCTGCAGGGAAAGGTACAGGCCAGCATTCCGGAAAACCTGGGCCGACTTGGCCGCACCTACCAGCAGAACACCTTTTTCCGTCAGGCCTTGCAGCATGGCGGTCATTACATCACCGAACCGATTTACGGCCAGTTCACCGGCCAGCCGGTGGTCTCGATGCTGGAACCCATGCTGGACAGCCACGGCAAGATGATCGGCATGATCATGGGTGTGACCAATCTGGCACGACCCAACTTCCTGGATGCCATCAGCGACGCACGCTATGGTGCCACCGGCAATTTCTTCATTACCGCACCGACCAACCGGCGCTACATCATGTCGTCCGACAAGGAGCGCCTGCTCAAGTCCGGCCCGCCGCCAGGCATCAACCCGGTGTATGACCGCTATATCAACGGCTACGAGGGTTCCGGCATTGCGGTCAGCTCACGCGGCGTGCTGGAGCTGTCCTCCAGCGTGAAAATCAAATCCACCGGCTGGCTGATGCAGTCGGTCCTCCCTGCGGCAGAAGCCTTTGCCCCCATCCGCACCTTGCAACAGCAGTTGTTCGGCATGGCCTTGTGCCTCACCTTGCTGGCCGGCGGCATCAGCTGGTGGTGGCTGCGCCGCCAGTTACTGCCGCTGACCGAAGCCACCCGGCTGCTCAACCGGATGGGCGATGGCGAACTGCCCAAGCAGGCCTTGCCGGTCTGTCATCAGGATGAAGTGGGCTTGCTGGCCACATCGTTCAACAGCCTGCTAAGCCGGATACAGCGCGAAGAAGAACAGGCAGCCGAGCACGCTGCCAACCGCCTGCTGCGCAAGATCGTCTCGCGGATTCCCGGTGTGGTGTTCCAGTACCGGCTGTTTGCCGATGGCCACGGTTGCTTCCCGTTTGCCAGTGAAGCGTTTTACGACATCTACGGCATCCCTCCGGAAGCGGTGCGCCAGTGTGCCGACCCGATTCGTGAAATGGTACACCCCGACGACTACGCGCATTTCATGGCGGCCTTGCAGGATTCGGCCCGCACGCTGACACAATGGCGCATTGAATACCGCATCTGCATGCCGGACGGCAGCATCAAATGGCTGCTGGTGGATGCAATGCCGGAGGCGGAAGGCGATGTGGTGCTGTGGCACGGTTTTGTGATGGACATCACCCAGCACAAGGCCATGGAAGATGAACTGCGCATTGCCGCCACCAGCTTCCAGACCCAGGAAGGCATCATGGTGACCGACAGCCAGGGCATCATCCTGCGGGTCAACCCCTCCTTCTGCAAAATCACCGGCTACAGCAGCGAGGACGTGGTGGGCAAAACCCCGGCAGTACTCAGCTCGCACCGTCATCCTCCGGCTTTTTACCAGCAACTGTGGCAAGCCCTGCAGGAAGAGGGCGTGTGGCAGGGTGAAATCTGGAATGCACGCAAAAACGGGGACATCTACCCGGAATGGCTCACCATCACCGCCGTGGTGGACGGACAGGGTGCCACCAGCCATTTCGTCGCCATCTTCCAGGACATTACCGAACGCAAGGCGGCGGCAGACAAGATCCAGACGCTGGCCTTTTACGACCCGCTCACCCACCTGCCCAACCGCCGCCTGCTGCTGGAGCGCCTGCAACACGCACTGGAAAACGCAAGGCGCAAACAACAGTATGGTGCGCTGCTGTTCCTGGACCTGGACAACTTCAAGTCGCTGAACGACACCATGGGCCACGATATGGGTGACATCCTGCTGCAACAGGTGGCCGCCCGCCTGCTGGAGGGCCTGCGCATTGGTGACACCGTGGCCAGACTGGGCGGGGATGAATTCATCGTGATGCTGGAGAACCTGGGCGAGGAGCGCGAACAGGCGCTGCGCGAAGCGGAAACCGTGGGCCGCAAAATCCTGCTTTCCCTGCACCAGCCCTACAGCCTGAATGGCCATGCCTACCGCAGCAGCTCCAGTCTGGGGATTGCCTTGTTTGCGCGCGAACATGCCTGTAGCGAGGACATCCTGAAAGAAGCCGACCTGGCCATGTACCAGGCCAAGGCTGCCGGCCGCAATACCCTGCGCTTCTTCGACCCCTTGATGCAGGCGGAAATCAACAACCGCACCCGGCTGGAAGCCGAACTGCATCAGGCACTGGAACACGGCCAGTTCGAGCTTTACTTCCAGCCGCAGATCCACCATCAGCAGCCCTGCCGCAGCGTGGAAGCGCTGCTGCGCTGGCACAATCCGCAGCACGGCCTGATGCTGCCCGGTAGCTTCATCACGCTGGCCGAACAGAGCAACCTGATTCTGGCCATTGACCACTGGGTGTTGCAGCAGGCCTGCCAGCAGCTGGCGCAATGGGCCGGACAGCCGCATTTGTCTGCGCTGAGCATTGCCGTCAATGTGAGTGCCCGCCAGTTCCACCAGTCTGATTTTGTCGAACGGGTCAGCCAGTTGCTGAGCAACACCGGCGCCAACCCGGCCTTGCTGAAGCTGGAAATCACCGAAAGCCTGCTGCTGATGAAGCTGGATGACGCAGCCAGCAAGATGAACCAGCTGCGTTCCCTGGGCGTGACCTTTGCGCTGGATGACTTCGGTACCGGGTATTCGTCATTGTCCTATCTGAAAACCCTGCCGCTGGATCAGATCAAGATCGACCGCAGCTTTGTGCGCGACGTGCTGGACAACCCCAACGATGCCGCCATCTGCAAGGCCGTGATTGCACTGGGGCACAGCCTGGGGCTGACCGTGATTGCCGAGGGCGTGGAACAGGACAGCCAGTACCACTTCATGTTGCAACAGGGTTGCCAGGCACAGCAGGGTTACCTGTTCAGCCCTGCCCTGCCGGCAAGCGCACTGCATCACTGGCTGCAGCATGAGCAGCCCTGCAAGCCACTTGCCATGGTGTAAGTTAGTGGTCTTGACTCACACCGTCAGCAAGGGCCGCGGCGTCTGGCTGGCCAGCGCGAAGAAATCGGCAGCCGGCAAGGGCCGGCTGAACAGATAGCCCTGCATCTCCTGACAACCCTGTTCGCGCAGCAGGGCGTACTGCTCGGCGGTTTCCACCCCTTCGGCAATGGTCAGCAAGCCCAGATTGGCCGCCATGTCGATGATGGCCGCCACAATCGCCCGGTCTTCCGGGTCGGTGACGATATCCCGCACAAAGGTCTGGTCGATTTTCAGCTTGTAAACGCGGAACTGCTTGAGCAGGTTGAGCGAAGAATACCCCGTGCCGAAATCGTCTATCGACATGCGTACGCCCTTTTCATGCAGGGCGTTCATCACCGCCACCGCCTGCTGTGGGTCGTACATGGCCACGCCTTCGGTCAGTTCCAGCTCCAGGCAATCGGCGGGCAAACCCTCTTCCTGCAGGATGCGGGCCACCAGTGTGGGCAGGTCCGGCTGGCGGAACTGCACCGCCGACAGATTGACCGCCATGCCCAGCTGCAACCCCTGATCGCGCCACTGGCGGGCCTGCCGCACAGCCTGGCGCAACACCAATTCGCCCAGGGGCAGAATCAGGCCGCAGTCTTCCGCTACCGGGATGAACTCGCCCGGCGACACATGGCCCAGCTCGGGATGATGCCAGCGCAGCAGGGCCTCGGCCCCCAGCAGCTGGCCATCGGTCATGGAAATCTGCGGCTGGTAGTGAATGGTGAACTGCTGCTGCTCCAGCGCCACCCGCAAGGCATTGACCAGTTGCAGGTGACGTGCGGTTTTGGCCTGCAGGGCTGCGGTATAAAAGCGGTAGCAGCTGCGACCGGCCTTTTTGGCCTGATACATGGCGGCATCGGCACGGCGGGACAGGGTTTCCAGATCCTGCCCGTCCTGCGGATACAGGGCCAGGCCGATGGAGGCGGAGATATTCAGATCATACGGTGCCACCCGATAGCTGCGGGCAACGTCACCCAGCACGGTTTCGGCCAGATCGCCCGCCGCATCGGCCGTCATGCCGGGCAATAGCAGGACGAATTCGTCACCACCCAGACGCGACAGCAAGGCATTGTGCGGCGCGGCCTGACGCAACCTTGCCGCCAGCTGGACCAGCAGGGCGTCCCCCACGCTGTGGCCCAGCGAATCGTTGATGTCCTTGAAGTGGTCCAGGTCCATGAACATCAGGGTCAGCACATCGTCGCTGGCACTCAGGCCGGCCAGCATCCGCTCGGCTTCCTCTTCCAGCTTCACCCGGTTGGGCAGGCCGGTCAGCACATCGTAGTGCGCCAGATAACGGATATGCTGCTCGTTCTGCTTGCGCAGGGTGATGTCGCGCGTGATGGCCAACAGCATGCTGATTTCACCCTGCTCGTCCCGCATTGGTGCAGCATGGGTTTCCAGCCAGCGGCGCTGCCCCTGCAAGCCGGTTATTTCAAATTCCAGCGTGCCGCTTTGCCCGTTCATCACTTGCTGGTGCAGCTGCAAAAAGTCGGCGTGATAGTCCGGCAATACGAAATGCAGCACGCCATAGTGGCGCACCTGCTCCACCCTGTCGGCCTGCAGCATGGCCATGCCGGCGCGGTTGATTTCCAGCAGCCGGCCATCGCGGTCCAGTACCTTGATGCATTCGGGCTCGGTTTCAATAATGGTGCGCAAACGCTGCTCGCTTTGCTGCAAGGCGGCTTCTGCCTGCTGGCGTTGCTGTTCGCGCTGGAAGCTGTCCAGCGCGTAGTCCAGGTCCATCACCATTTCTTCTATCAGCTTGCGCGCATCGGCATCAAAGGCATTGGCCTCGGCACTGTACAGCGTCAAGGCGCCGACCACACGCCCCTTGCAATGCAGCGGCAAGGCAGCGGAAGCACCCCAGCCGTAACGGGCGGCACGGGCATGCCAGGGGGCGGTAGCCGGGTTGTGCATGAAGTCGGCCAGCCATTGTGCCTGACCACTCAGTACCGCCTGACCGGTGGGGCCCTGGCTGTGCGGGTTGGCCGGATCGGTGGACAACACCAAATCGCTCAGGTAGTCGGTGCCCTGCCCCCAGGCACACAGGGGACGGATGCATTGCCCGGTTTCGTCCAGCAGGCCGACCCACACCATCTTCATGCCACCGTGTTCAACCGCTGCCTGGCATATCTGTTCGAACAACTCGCGCTCGCTACGGCTGCGCACAATGGCCTGATTGCACTGACTCAGGGCGTTGTACAGGCCGGTGAGCCGCTGGTTGCGGGCATCGGCCGCCTGCTGCGCCTGTGCCATCATGCTGAGTTTCAGACGGGTCTGGGCCAGCCAGCCCATCACGCTATCCTCCTGCTCGGGTTCCAGCACAATGGTCTCCGAGAAATCCCCACGCCCCAGGCGGGCAATGCTGGCATGCAACTGGCCGACACTGGCTCCCAGTATTCCCTGCAGATTGCGCCGCAGCCCCCAGAACAGCGGCAACAGCAACAAGCCGAAGGTGATGAACACGATACGCAGCTGCCAGGCATAGCGTTCGGCATCGTGGATGGCCTGTTCGGTGCGCTGCAAGGAGAGCTGGTTGAAGCGCGCAATCGGCTCCATGATGCTGGCCTTGGCACGGTGATAGGCTTCATCATGCAGCATGCGGATGGCGTGCTGGCGCTGTGGTGAATCCAGCGGCGGATTGTCTGCCACCAGTTTCATCGCCGCCCATTCGGTGCTGGTCAGCGCATCGGAATTGGCCTTCGCCCTGGCCAGGAGGGCCAGCTCGGCAGGGGTAAAACCGGCATCCTGCATGCGCTGCAGCAAGGAAGGCGTGGCAACTGCCGTTTGCGGGCGACGGTCATCACCCAAAACCAGATCCCAGTAGATGTTCTGGTAATCCACTGGCCGTGGCACCTTGCCATCGCGAATGGCGAGGATTTCCCGATAATGCTGCTGATACAGCACATTACCGGTCACCACATAGCTGCGCACCATGCGGGTAAGGTCGTCCGAGGACTGGCGTAACTCACTGGCCAGCAGAATGGATGTTTCGCGCAGATCATTGGCGTGGTCGATGGCCTTTTCTGCCCGCACATACAGCACAAAGCTGGCCACAAAAGCCAGGAATACCAGCAGGATCAACCAGAAATAGCGAGAGAGCAGCAGCAGCTTGCTCTTGACAGTCAGCATGGCAGGTCAGCCCTTTGTTATCTTCTGTATGGCCCTGAAGGCAATATGGGCGGGCATTTTGTCTGGATTATGGCGTAAATCAGCCAGAATGACAGGGCAATTCCAGACAGAAACCGCAGAAATCCGCGAGCGGTAGCAGCCGCGCTACACATCACGCAGCACCACACCAGGACACCAGCCAAAGCACTTAAGCTGACAACTTTCACCGAACAGAGACCACACATGCAACTGGCGCAATGGCTGAACATTTCCCACTCTCTCATTCAGGCGCCGATGGCCGGTGTACAGGGCAGTCGCCTCGCCATGGCCGTCTGCCAGGCCGGAGCTCTGGGCTCGCTGCCTGCCGCCATGCTCTCGGCCAGTGCCTTGCTGCAGGAGCTGGAAGCCATGCGAGCGCTGGGCAGGCGGCCCTACAATCTCAACTTCTTCTGCCATCAGCCACCCGCGGAAGACCCGCAGCAACAGGCTGACTGGCAGGCGGCACTAGCGCCCTATTATCAGGAAATGGCCATCACGCCCCCGTCCGGCAGCGGCGCTGGCCGCACCCCTTTTAATCAGGAGATGGCAGATATCGTCAGCCGCTATCGCCCGGCGGTGGTGAGTTTTCACTTCGGCCTGCCAGCCGCGCCCTTGCTGGCACAGGTCAAGGCCGCAGGCTGCAAGGTATTGTCCTCCGCCACCACGGTGGCCGAAGCACGCTGGCTGGCAGCCCATGGTGCCGATGCCATCATTGCCCAGGGACTGGAAGCAGGCGGGCATCGCGGCATGTTCCTCGACATGGATCTGGACAGTCAGCTTGGCAGCCTTGCCCTGTTGCCACAGATTGTCGCAGCGGTGGAGGTGCCGGTGATTGCCGCCGGTGGCATTGCCGATGCCAATGGCGTAGCCGCCGCCATGCGCCTGGGCGCTGCCGGCGTACAGGTGGGAACGGCCTATCTGCTGTGTGATGAAGCCGACACCACGCCCTTGCACCGTACGGCGCTGGCCAGCACACGCCGCGAACACACGGCACTGACCACCTTGTTTACCGGCAGGCCGGCACGCGGCATCGTGGGCCGGGTGATGCAGGCGCTTGGCCCGCGCCCTGCCGGTGTGCCGGCCTTCCCGCTGGCTACGGCAGCCATCGCCCCCTTGCGTGCGGCGGCCGAAGCACTGGGACGGGACGACTTCACCCCGCTGTGGTGCGGACAGAATGCCAGTGGCTGCCGTGCCATTCCGGCAGCACAGCTGACACGGGAACTGGCCGCCGGACTGGCCTGAAACCCAAGCCACCAGCCTGATAAAGCAACAGCCCCGCCAGGCGGGGCTGTGGAAACGACGATGGCAACATCCTACGGGTGGGTCAGTCGGCAAAACCGTCGGCAATGCGCTGGCATTCGGCCATCCAGTGCGCCTTTTCTTCCGGTGACAACCAGCTGGCTTCAAAGCCGTTCTGGCACAGCTGGACGATTTCCGCCTTGCTCAGTTGCAAGGCACGGGCACAGCCCAGGTAGTTCTCCTGCACATAGCCGCCAAAATAGGCCGGGTCGTCCGAATTCACCGTGGCACACAAGCCCGCCTGCAACAGCTGGCGCAGGTTGTGGTCTTGCAGCTGGTCGAACACGCGCAGCTTGATGTTGGAATACGGACAAACCGTCAGCGGCATGCGCTCGGCAGCCAGACGCGCCACCAGGGCAGCATCTTCCAGCGCACGCACACCATGGTCGATACGGCAGACTTTCAGCAGGTCCAGCGCCTCCCACACATAGGCAGGCGGCCCTTCCTCACCGGCATGCGCCACGCAGGGCAGGCCCAGCTGGTGGCAGGCGGCAAACAGCCGGGCAAACTTGGCCGGCGGGTGCCCCACCTCGCTGGAATCCAGACCAAAGCCATCAATGCCCGCCAGATACGGACGCGCCTGCTCCAGCACGGCAAAGCCGTCTTCTTCGCTCAAATGGCGCAGAAAAGACATGATCAGCCGTGAACTGATATCCAGCTGTGCACGGGCATCATCCAGCGCCCGACGAATGCCCTGATATACGGTGCCAAAGGCGATGCCGCGTTCGGTATGGGTTTGCGGATCGAAAAATATTTCCGTATGGACCACATGATCGTCCCGGCAGCGCAAGAGATAGGCCCAGGTCAGGTCATAAAAATCCTGCTCGGTCTGCAAGACACCAGCCCCGGCATAGTAGAGGTCGAGAAAGGATTGCAGATTGTCAAAATCGTAGGCGGCGCGGACTGCTTCCACCGTGGGATAAGGCAGCTTGATGCCGTTACGCTCGGCCAGCCGGAACATCATTTCCGGTTCCAGGCTGCCTTCGATGTGCAAATGCAGCTCGGCCTTGGGCAAGGCGGCAATCAGCGCCTGATGAGGTTGAGTCATGGTATTTCCTGACAATGGCCCGTGCGACACGGCAGCCAGTGCCTGTCGCTTCATGTCGAGCAAAAGCAGCATGATACCGATTGCCAGCCAGCGACAGAAGCCCGTTTTGTCACTGGCAAGCGCCGGACAGGCAGGGAAGCAACAGCGGCTTGCCCATTTCCAGGCAGCGGGCAAGGCAGGGCACGTGGTTTGGAGTAAAATCGGCACAGGACACGCGCACAGGACTGCCCTGCCACCCGGCCTGCGCCTTTTGCCGCTGGCTGCCGGACCCGACCATGACCGAACTCAATTTCCAGCAAGTACTGCAACAAAGCTCACAGGCGTTTGCCATTCTGGATACCGAACGCACCATCCGCTATGTCAACCCGGCATTTTGCAGCCTGTTTGGCCATGAGGTGCAGAAGGTGCTGGGACAGAGCATAGACCTGATTGTCCCGCCGGATGCCCGCGACGGCCCGGCAGGTCGCGCCGGCAATTGCCAGCAACTGCTGGTACGCCCCTTCCAGGGTGAGGTGCGGCGCATGCGGCAGGATGGCAGCACCATCACGGTGATGTTGCATTGCAGTGTGCTGCGCAATGACCATGGTCTGGCTGAAGGCTATGTACTGAGCTACACCGACATTGCCGACCGCAAGGCCACCGAACTGGCCTTGCAACAGGCAAACGAACAACTGTCACTGGCGCTGGATGCCTCGCAACTGTCGCTGTGGGACATGGATATCCTGCAGGATACCGCCATCATGGATGCCCGCTGGGGCCGCATGCTGGGCTACCCTGCCACCGCCCAAAGCATGCGCGCCAGCAGCATGCTCGAAGCCGTGCACCCGGACGACTACCCGCGTATTTATCACGCCTCGATGGAAGTGCTCAAAGGGCAGAACAGTCGCTTCCAGCAGGAATTCCGCGTGCGCAATGCGCAAAATGGCTGGACCTGGATACGCTGCACCGGCAAGGTGGTGGCCCGTAACGACGCCGGGGTGGCACTGCGTGCCATTGGCACCAACCAGGACATCACCGAGCGCAAGAACAGCGAGGCGCTGATCGTCAACGCGGCCAACAACGACTGGCTGACCGGCCTGCCCAACCGCTTCTCGCTGACCCATCACCTGGCCGCCGCCCTGGCCCGCGCCCAGCGCCACGACAAACTGGTGGCGGTATGCATGCTGGACCTGGACGACTTCAAGCCGGTCAACGACACCTGGGGGCATCAGGCTGGCGACTATCTGCTGCAGGAACTGGCCCGCCGCCTGCAAGGCCTGCTGCGCAAGACCGACTTTGTCGCACGCCTGGGCGGGGACGAATTCGTGATCGTGATGGAAGACCTGCCCGAAGAAGGCACCCTCACCCAGCTGGAAACCGCGATGCAGCGATTGCACCGGGCGGTGGAATCGCCCTTCCTGCTGGGCAACCATATTGAAGCCGAAGTAGGCATGACGGTGGGCCTGTCCTTGTTTCCGCACGATGGCATCGAGCCGGACGCGCTGATGCGGCAGGCCGATGCCGCCATGTACCAGGCCAAGCAGCACAAATCCACCCGGCCACGCTGGTGGCATATGGTGGGTGAGGAAAGCGGCTACCCGGCAGAAGAAAGCAGCCATTTCGAAGTGTATGGCCGCGAAGCGGCCCAGCTGCTGCGCAAATCCGCCCGGCTGATCCAGTCTGCTGCCGACCGTTATGTGCAGCAGTTTTATGCCCAGGAAAATGCCGCGTTCTCCATCCATGCAGTACTTTCCAGCCTGGGAGATGAAGAACTGCAAAACCTGGAGTCAGCGCACCGCAATTTCATGCTGCAGGTGCTGTCGCCGGACAACAGCGCGGAAAAAATCATCCAGGACAGCCGCCGCCTGGGCCATACCCACAGCCTGGTGGGGGTCACGCCCATCATGCTGGTGCAGAGCGTGGAACTGTTTCGCCGCACCTTCAGCGAACAGCTGAACCAGACCCTGCTGCCCATCCGCCAGCGCTACCGCCTGCTGGAAATCATCGACCGTCGCCTGCAAGACCAGTTGCATGCCCAGCTGGAAGCCTCGGCACTGGTGCATGCCCGTTATCTGGACAGCATTGCACTGCCCATGCCACACCAGGGCACCTTGTGGGCGATGCAGTCAACAGCGAGCTGGAACAGCTGGGCAGCCTGCCCGGCATGCAGGCCGTGCTGCTGATGCGGCTGATGTCCAATGGCGTGTTCGTACCGGAAAACAGCCGGGGGCCGCTGGGCGAGCTGGTGGCTGGCCGCCTGCAAATGCCGGGCTCGGAAGCCGTGGTCGACCCCACTTCCGAACGTGGCCAGGGCCTGACCGCGGTGGCATGGCGCAGCGGGCGCATCTGCACTTCGGCCTCCTACGGCAAGGACAAGCGCTATACCCTGTGGCACCAGCAGGCCAGCGCAGTACAGATACGCGCCACCATGAGCATTCCGGTGCGCAATGCCGAAGGGCTGACCGTGGCGGTCATCAGCCTGTTCGGGGCTTATCCCAACCAGTTCGAGTCGGCCAGCATGCTGCAATTTGCCCAGGGCTTGCAGCACCGCTGGGAGCTGATTCTGGCGGCCTGTACCAAACCGGCCGCCGCCATCCGGCAGAATCTGGCGGTGGCGCTGCGCGAGCGGCTGTTTGCCGGTGGCCTCACCATGTATCTGCAACCGCTGGTAGAACTCAACAGCGGCCGGGTGCTGAAAGCGGAAGCACTGGCCCGGCTGGTCAAGGAAGACGGCCAGGTGGTCAGCCCCGGTGTTTTCCTGCCGCTGTTGGGCGATGCCGACCTTGATCACCTGTTCCGGCTGGGGCTGGACAAGGCACTGGGCCAGCTCTCCGAACTGGACCGCCAGGGCATGCAGATCGACATCTCGCTGAATATCGCGCCCAGCACCTTGCAGGACGAGGACTGTCCGCAATGGGTGGCCGAAGCCCTGCAACGGCACGGTATTGCCCCGCACCGCCTCAGCCTGGAGTTACTTGAGACCGGCGACACCGCACCACTGGCGCAGGACCGGGCCATTGAACGGCTGCGCCAGACCGGCATCAAGCTGGCCATGGATGACCTGGGCTCGGGCTACAGCAGCCTGCAACGCCTGAGCACCCTGCCGTTTGACACCATCAAGATCGACCAGAGCCTGACGCTTAACCTGCGCAAGACACCGCTGACCAGCCTGGCCCTGATGCGCGCCATCCTGCAACTGGGGCAGGACCTGGACCGGCAAGTGGTGGTGGAAGGCCTGGAAGACCGCGGCATGCAAGAGGCCTCGCGCATTCTGGGTGCCAGCATCGGACAGGGTTACAGCCTGGCCCGGCCGATGGCGCAAGCCGATTTCATTCACTGGCAGCGCCACTTCCGCCTGCCCAGGGACAGCGGCGAAATCACTAGCTATCTGGGAGCGCTGGCCCAGCACTGGCTGTATACCCAGCCCTCCCACGCCCACGACAAACGTGCATTGCAGGACTGCCCCTTGCAGCACTTCCTGCTGCGCCAGCCGCAAGCGGATGCGCAAGCACTGGCCTGGCATGCCGCCTGCCATGCGGCACAACACGATGCCACGGCCAGCCAGCAGCTGACCGACTGGCTGGTAACGCAGATGATGCTGGAAAGCTGAAGTCCGCCCAGCGTGTATGGCATGGCCGTGGTAATCGCCGGGAAAGCGGTTTCATTTTCAAAAAAAAACATAAACTGCTTCCCGCCAGCCCGACTTCATTGCCGCAGGCGCTTTGGCAATAATGGCTGCTGTTGAAACCACACCGAGGAATCCAGCATGAACATTGCCGACCTGGTCCAGACCCGCTACACCACCAAGGCTTTCGATCCCAGCCGCCAGCTGAGTGCCGAACAAGTGGCGCACATCGAAACCCTGTTGCGCTTCAGCCCGTCATCCACCAACTCCCAGCCCTGGCACTTCTTCATTGCCGGCAGTGCCGAAGGCAAGGCCCGCGTGGCCAAAGCCACCAGCGGTGCTTATGCCTTCAACGAAGCCAAGGTGCTCAACGCTTCGCACGTCGTGGTGTTCTGCAGCCGTGCCAGCATCGACGAAAACTATCTGGAAGGCTTGCTGAACCAGGAAGAGGCCGACGGCCGCTTTGCCAATGCCGACGCGCGTGCCGGCCAGCACCGTGGCCGTTCGCACTTCGTCAACATGCACCGTTTCGAGTTGCGTGATGCCCACCACTGGATGGAAAAGCAGGTTTATCTGGCGGTAGGCACCCTGTTGCTGGGCGCGGCCGCCATGCAGATTGATGCCTGCCCGATCGAAGGCTTCGACCAGAAAGTGCTGGATGAAGAACTGGGCCTGCGCGCCAAGGGTTTCACCAGCGCCGTCATCGTGGCACTGGGCTATCGCAGCGACAGCGACTTCAACGCCACCCTGCCCAAGTCGCGCCTGCCGGCCGACAGCGTCATCACCCGTCTGTAAGCACCAGGCCGTCCGGCAGCCGCAGGCCACCCGGACGGAACCAGCGCAGCAGATTGTGCAGGTCGCGGCGCTCCCCCGGCTCCAGTTGCTGATAAGCAAGCTGCACACGCTGTTGCAGGCCGGGGTCGACCACGCGGCGTGGCGCACTGCGCAGCACCACCATGAAAGGGGCCAGCGCCGTGTGGAAGCAGGCCGGAGCATTGGCCAGCATGGCAGCTGCCTGCTGCAATTCCGTCAGGCTGAACGCAGCTTGCAGGGAATTCAGAAAATCAGCCGTGAAGGCAGGCGACTGCAAGTCCATGCGGTCATAAGCAAAGAAGCGCTGCGTGGCACGGCGTTTGAGGCGGCCAAAATCGGCCAGATATACGCCACCCAGCGGGCGCAGGATGCGCGCCATCTGCTGCATGCAGTGCTGCAAGGCCGTGTTGTCCATCAGATGATGCAGCGACATGGAGCACAGCACCACGTCCGTGCTGGCAGCAGCCATGCCATCCAGCCGGGTCATGTCGCCCTGTTGCAGGCTGACATTGTGCACACCAGCCTCGCGCAGGTTCTGCTCTGCCAGCTCCAGCATGCGCATCGAAGCATCCATGCCGACAAAATGCGCATCCGGATGCAGGCGGGCGTGGCGCAACAGCTGGTTGGCCGGGCCACACGCCAGGTCAAGCACCACATCACCCGGCGCTATCAGCGGTGCCGACATCAAGGCATGAAACAGGTAGATATAGTTGAGAATGCCCTGATCCTTGCCGCTGTCGGCAAAGGCTGCCACCTGCTGCGGGTCCTCCATCACCGCCGCCGCTTCCGGAATACGCGGCAGCGGATGACGCGCCAGTTGCTCCAGCAGCAGATGGAAAATCATGGCGGGTGCAGACATGAAATCAACCGGTTTTCAGAGAATTGTTGCCGTTCAGCGCGGCTGCACGGCACGCCGGTACAACAACAGCGGCAGGCGCAGTACAAAACCGAACATCAGGCGGATGTGCATCCAGGTCAGCAGGCGGTTATCGCACCAGTAATTGAAGTGCGACACCCCGCCCTCGTCAGCCTGAAAGTATTTGACCGGCGATGGCAGGTTAAGCGGCGGAACCCCGGCCCAGCACAGGCGTACCACCGCTTCCGGGTCGAAGTCGAAACGGCGCATCCAGCGCTGGCGCTGCATGATGCGGCGCAAGGGCGCCACCGGATACACGCGAAAACCGAACAGCGAATCGCCTATTCCCGTCCACAGGGTTTCCAGATTGGCCCACCAGTTGGAAATCTTGCGCCCCTTCACCCGCAGGCTGGGCGCACTGGCATCGAAAACCGGCAAGCCCAGTACCATGGCTTGTGGCTGTTGTTGCGAGGTAGCCATGAACAGCGGAATCTGCGCCACCGGGTGCTGGCCGTCCGAATCCATGCACAGCACGTGGGTGAACCCCAGGCGGCTGGCCTGATCCAGCCCATGCAGCACGGCGGCACCCTTGCCACTGTTTTGCGGCAGCACGAACACCTGCAGGCCGTCGTCTTCAGCAGCCATGCGCTGCAAGCCTTCGGCCGAGCCATCGTCGCTGCCATCCACGATCACCCACACCGGCGACCATTGCTGACGCGCCGCGCGCACCGTGTCATACACCTTCGGGCCGGGGTTATAACTGGGAATCAGAACCACATGGGTGGAAGAAGGTGTAGGCATGGCAGGCAGAAAATGATTGGACACCGCAATGCGGCGATGCTGTGGAAACGGGAAAGGACATTAGCCGATGACAGTCGGCATGGTCAATCCCGCGTGGAAAACCGGCCGCTGTTTTACAAATGCAGTTGCGGGTCAATCGAGCGCTCTAGCGTGCGCTGGTAATAGTCCTGAATACACTGCGTCATTTCATCACGACTGGCTGATGCTTCGAAATGCGCACCCGGAATTGCCCGATATATCAAGGGAAACTCCGGAGGTCGCCATATTTTCCAGCCTTTGCTCAAATAAGGCGAATTAGTGCTAATCAGAATGGTTTGTAATGGAGCTTGTGCTCTTTTGGCAATCAGCGCGACTGCTTCACCCATCTCATTCACCGGCTGGCGCGTGGTACGCGTGCCTTCCGGAAATATCATCAATACCTTGCCATCGCGTACGGCGTGAATGGCGGCACGAAACATCAACTCCGGATGACGGTTTGAAATAAAACCCGCCAGATAAGCCCCCGCCCCCAGAAACAGATTGGAACTGATGCTGGCCTTCATCAGGCACACCACATGCGGCAGGCGGGAAAAAATGAGAAATGCGTCGATCATGCTGGGATGATTGGCAATCAGCACGGTACGCCGACAGCCGCCGAGCCGGTCCAGCGCGCGCAAATCCAGCTGCATCAGGCCACTGGCCTCTGCACCGGCCAGAAAACAGCGGCAAATCAGGCTGATGGCACGCTGCACCAGCGGTTCGCGCAAGGCGCGCGGTGTCAGCAGCAATGGCAGCACTGCCAGATTGCCCAATAACAGCATTGACCCCAGCCAGCACAGCATCAGATAAAACAGCAGGATCTGGCCCATGCGCACACAGCGATACCACATTATTACACTTCACTTCTCGTTGACTGCCCGCCGCATTTAATGCGCGAGCGAATTGGCCATTCCCGGCAGCCATATCACCCGGCCAGGATGGGCCGGGGAAGTGCAACATACCGGACAGTAATACAACCGGGTATTCAATGCCGATGGATAGGACATGCTTGAAATCACCCGCAGGCAAGCCGAGCCAAGTCAAACCGGGGTCATGATTTTACTATATAATCTGGCCTCCTTGCTGCATGCAACGCTCGGGATTGAATGCTTATGCTAGAAGAAATCATCAAAAACTATCTGATCAATACCAAAGGCAAAGACGCTGCATTGTTTGATGATCCGAACCTGCAAATGTCTGCCCTGGGCCTGGATTCGCTCGATATGGTCGAGATGCTGTTTGAAATCGAAGATCGCTGCGGTTTTCAATTGCCCGACCCCACCCGCTACCCGAAAATGGGTTTTGCCGAAATGCTGGCCGATATCGAAGCTGCCATCCGCGCCCACAATAACGGCGAAATGCCCGACCTGAGCCTGGAAGCGGGGCAATAAGTGGCACAGGTCCTGATTACCGGCATGGGAGCCATCAGCCCGCTGGGGGCAGACCTTCCCACCAGTTTTGCCCGTGCGCTGGAAGGCCACTGTGCCATTGGCAGCGCGCCGGCCAGTATTGCCAAATGGCTGCCCGACATCCTGCTGGCCCCGGCCGCGAGCGAACCGCTGCCCCTGCTGGACAGCAAACATGCCGGGCTGGACCGTGCCAGCCAGTTTGCCCTGGTTGCCGCAGGCGAAGCGCTGCAACAGGCCGGCTTTCCGGCCCAGCCGGAAAACAGCCGCCGCATAGGCGTGTTTGTCGGCATCGGCTTTGGCGGGGCTCACACGCTGGACGGGCTGTACGACCGCTTTCAGGCGGCAGTCAACAGCAATGGCAAGCGCAATCCGGCCATGGTGCACCCGCTGTCCGTACCCAGGATGATGGCCAACGCCGCAGCCGCGGCCATTTCCATGAGCCATGGTTTCAAGGGCCCCAGCAATACCTACTCCATTGCCTGCGCCTCCTCCGCTGCCGCCATTGGCGAAGCCTTCCGCGCCATTCGTGACGGCTATCTGGATGCTGCGGTGGTAGTAGGTTGCGAAGCCATGCTGACACCGGGTTCCATCCTGGCCTGGAATGCCTTGCGCGTGATGGCCAAACCGCATGCCGCCGACCCGGCGCGCAGTTGCCGCCCGTTTTCGCTGGACCGCAGCGGCTTTGTGCTGGGCGAAGGCGCGGCGGCCATGGTGCTGGAAAGTGCCGCCCATGCCAGCGCGCGACAACAGGCCGGGCTGGGCGAAGTGTGCGGCTATGGTTGCAGCAGCGATGCTGCCCATCTGACTGCGCCTTCCAGCGCAGAACAGGTGTATGCCATGCAACAGGCGCTGGCCGATGCCGGGCTGCAAGCCAGCGATATCCAGTACCTGAATGCCCATGGCACGGCGACGCAAACCGGCGATGTGGTGGAAACCGAGTCCATCCGCACGGTGTTTGGTGGCAGTGAAGACAGCGCGCTTGCCATCAGCTCCACCAAGTCCATGCACGGCCACCTGATCGGTGCCAGCGGCATTCTGGAATTCGCCCTGGCAGTGATGGCGATGAACAGTGGTTCGCTGCCGCCCACCGCCACGCTGGAAACACCGGACCCGCAGTGCGATCTGGATTTCATCCCGCTGCATGCCCGTCACGGCTGCACGGTGAATGCCATCATGTCCAACTCTTTTGCCTTCGGTGGCAGCAATGTCTCGCTGGTGGCCAAACGGTATGCAGCATGAGTGCTGACTATCACTACCCCATGCTGCTGGCGCGGGAGGACATTGCCGCCATCCTGCCACACCGTGGTGCCATTTTCGTATGCGAGCAGCTGTGTATTGAAGGGCCGCACCAGTTTCATGGCACGGCATGCTGGCCGCGTGACAATGCAGTGATAGCGGGCCACTTCCCCGGCCTGCCGCTGGTGCCGGGAGTGATGCTGATCGAATCCATGGCGCAGTTTGCCGGTGCCGGACTGCTGGCGGGCGATCCTTATGTGAAAACCCTGCCGGAAGATTCCATTGGCGTGCTGGCCGCAGTACGCAACTGCTGGTTCAAGCAGCCGGTACAGCCGGACTGTGCGGTGGATTTCTTCATCCAGTGCCGTCAGGTGGCACCTTTGCTGGTGCAGGTGAATGCCCAGGTGAAAGTGGCAGATGCCGACGTGGCCAAGCTGGAAATCGCGCTGGCTTACGCACCGCGTGCGCAGCTGGTCGTCCAGCTGGAGGCTGACAAGGCATAAAGCCGGTCAGCCTGCCTGCACAGCCTTACAGCATGCCGCCGTTAATGGAAATCACCTGGCCGCTGATATAAGCCGCCTGTTCCGACGCCAGAAACGCCACCAGGCTGGCCACTTCCTCTGGCTGCCCTACCCGCTTCATCGGCACCAGCTGTGCCACCATTTCCTTGTCGAACACATCCTTGCTCATGTCCGAGGCGATGATGCCCGGCGCCACCGCATTGACAGTGATGCCACGGCTGGCCAGCTCCAGCGACAGCGAGCGGGTGGCCCCATGCAGCGCGCTCTTGGCGGCGGCATAGTTGGTCTGACCGCGATTGCCGGCAAGGCCCGCCACCGAGGTGATATTGATGATGCGCCCCCAGCGGGTGCGTATCATCGGCATGGTCAAGGGCTGGGTGACATTGAAAAAACCGTGCAGCGAAACGTCGATCACCCGGTGCCACTGCGCCGGCTGCATGCCGGGAAACACCGCGTCGTCGTGAATGCCGGCATTGTTTACCAGCACCTGGACCGGGCCTTGTTCCAGAATACGCTCCAGCACTGCCGCGCTGGCGGCGGCATCCGCCACGTCAAACTGTACTGCCTCGGCACTGTAGCCTTGTTCGCGCAGCGACTGGCCCAGCGCTTGTGCCGCTGCCAGATTGCTGTTGGCGTGAATGATGACGTGAAAACCATCGGCTGCCAGACGCTGGCAGATGGCAGCACCGATGGCACCACTGCCACCGGTGATGAGGGCGCGTTTCATGACGACTCCCGGGAAGAAGTGGAAAGCGGAGCCAGGGCGGCAGCATTGAGCACCACGCCCAGCCGGCCACTGGCCAGCAGACGCCCGCCGGATGACACGGCAAAACGGTACATGGCGGTAATGTCGTTGCCAGACAAGCGTTCGGCCTGCACTTGCAAGGCATCGGCCTCTTCATCCAGCCGCTGGCAATGCCAGCTGGCTTCGCGCACGCTGGTGAGATAACCGGCACGCGGCGGGGCGGCATCGCCAGCCAGCAGGCTGCCATGCAGTGCCATGGCCTGCGCGGCATATTCGATGGCATTGGCCACACCCAGCCGTCCGGCTGCGCGCAAGGGGTTGTCCGCCAGCAGATGGCTGCGGGTCAGGCAGACGATGTGTTCCGCATCCCAACGCTCCACGCTGTCCAGCAGACACATGCTGCCCTGGTGTGGAATGCGTGCGGCAATGGCCTGACGGTCCATCATGCTTGCACCGTGACGGCCAGACGGCAGTCATCCAGATAATCCAGTACTACCCGGCCTGCGCCACCCTGTGCCAGCAATTGCAGCAAGGGCAGGCTGCGCGCTGCCGGAATGGTTTGCCGCAGCTGTTCCAGCGTGGCATCGGCCATGGTGCTGGCAGCTTCATTGCACAGCGACAGCTGCAAGGCGGCGCTGCTGCGATCGCTGCGGCGCGCACTCAACACCATGCCCACACCCATCGGGTAGGGAATGGGACGCTGTGCATACAGGGGTTGCGGATAGGCGGTATCAAAGGCCACCAACAGGCCGCTGCCGCCGTCGGCCTGCACCTGGGTTACCGTTTCCAGCAAACCGGCGGCGAAGGTGGCATCGTAAGCGCACAGGCTGGTGGAAGCCGCGGTGCAGCCGGTGGCAATGCCCCAGTAACCGGCCGGCGCATTGTGTACCGAGTTGTGAAAACGGGTGGGGGAAACCAGCCGCTGGTCGGAGGCCAGCACTTCCAGCAGGTTGTGACAGTTATCGCAGTCGCCACCGGTGGAGCAGAACACATTGGCCAGCAAGGCTGCATCGGCCCCGGCTGCTTCGACGGCGGCAAAGCCGGTGGCCATGGCCAGCTTGACGGCAGCGCCCACGCGTCGCCGTTCGGTAGCAGGCAAGGCGGTGACCGGTGGCAGGCTGACGTCTGCCACGGCAAATGGCTGCTCGCCGCGCAGACAGGCCGCGGCGGCGTTCCAGTCCGCCATGCCCGGGCCCAGTACGCTCAGGCCATCCAGATAGATTGTTGCTGTGCTCATGCCGTCACCCGCGAAAAAACCAGACTGCAATTACTGCCGCCAAAACCGAAAGAATTGTTCAGTACATGCTGCAAGGGCTGCTGCTGATTGTGCAGCAGGTAATTGACCGGCAAGGCCGGATCCAGCGTGCTGGTGCCAACGCCGCCGGGCAGCAGGCCCTCGCGCAGTGCCAGCACACAGAAAATGGCTTCGATGCCACCAGCCGCGCCCAGCGTATGGCCGGTATGGCCCTTGGTGGAGCTGCACGGCGTGCCTTGGCCAAACAGCGTCAGCACGGCCGCGCCTTCGGCGGCATCGTTGCTGGGCGTGGCGGTGCCGTGCAGATTGATGTAGCCAATGTCGTCCGGCTGCAAACCGGCCATCTGCAAGGCTTGCTGCATGGCCATGCGCGCACCCAGCCCTTCCGGGTGGGGCGAGGACATATGGTAGGCATCGCTGCTTTCACCCACGCCGGTGAGCAGGATTTCGCCCTCACCAGCACCATCAGCACGCTCCAGCAGCACATACGCCGCGCCTTCGCCAATGGAGATGCCATCGCGCGCAGCATCAAACGGGCGACAGGGTTCACCCGACACCAGTTGCAGCGAGGAAAAACCGTAAATGGTAGTCAGGCACAGGCTGTCCACGCCACCGACAATGGCAGCATCGATCAGCCCGGCAGCCAGCATGCGCTGCGCCGTGCCAAACACCTTGGCGCTGGAAGAACAGGCGGTGGACACCACACAGGCCGGGCCGCTCAAGGCAAAATGCTTGCGCACGAAATCCGCCACCGAATAGGCATTGTGGGTTTCGCGGTAATGCAGCCAGGCAGGCAGGCTGCCAGTAGCCGGGTCGCGCTCGCGATAGGCCAGCTCGGAATTGAGAATGCCGGAGGTGCTGGACCCCAGAAACACGCCGATGCGGCCTGCGCCATGGCGGGCCTTGGCGGCTTCTACTTGTGCGGCAAAACCATCCTGCTGCAAGCCAAGCAAGGCCAGGCGGTTGTTGCGGCAGTCGTAGGCGGCCAGTCCGGCAGGCAGGGTGATGTCGTCCACACCGGCCACTTCACCGATACAGACATCAAACTCCACCGTTTCCCAGCGTTTTTTGACAATGCCGCCGCGCTGTTCGCGCAGTGCGGCCAGATGTGGTTCCACCCCACGGCCCAGGGCAGTGGTGAGGGTATAGGCGCTAAGTCTGAGAGCTTGCATAGACAACCGATGAATCAGCTTGGATTGGAAAACGGGCTCAGCTTGCGCGCTTGGCCGCAGCCGGTGCGGGTGAACAGGCTTGTGGCAGCGTCACGGCCTGTAGCTGGCGGCGGGACAGTTCTTCCAGCAGGCGCGGCAGCACCTGCAAGATGACCGGCGTACCGTCTGCCATGCGGGCGGCATTGCCATCGTGCAGCAGCAGTATATCGCCTGCGGCCAGTTGGCGGGTCAGTCTGGCGTATACCAGCGCCGGGTCCCGGACGCGCGTATCATAGCCACGGCGCGTCCAGCTCGCAAGAAACACCCCCAGGCGCTGCAATACCGGCTCCAGCAGCGGATTGCGCAAACCGGCAATCGGGCGGAAAAACTGCGGCGCACGGCCGGTGATGGCCTGCAGGGTGGCTTGCCCCTCCCCCACTTCGCGCCGCCAGCCCGAAAGCCCGAATAACGATGTGTGCTTGCGATGCCGCTGGCCATGGTTTTCCACCGCATGGCCTTCCTGCGCGGCCTGACGCACCAGCTCCGGATAATGCGCTGCCCGCTCGCCGATGCAGAAGAAAGTGGCTTTCACCTGATACTGCCGCAGGATGTCCAGCACCGCCGGGGTGACGTCCGGGTCCGGCCCGTCATCAATGGTGATGGCCACTTCGCCACGGCGGATGGCGGATTGCGGCAGACGGGTCAGGTTCGGCCCCAGCAGCGTGCTGCGCGGCAGCAGGCCCAGCAGCGCAATCAGCCCGTGCAACAGCACCAGCAAGCCCAGCAGGCCGGGCCACCACGCCGGTTGCCAGCACAGCAACAGCACGGCCAGCAGATGCAGCGCCAGGCACAGTTTGATGAATGGGGAAAACACCAGCGTGTTCATGTCTCGTCCTTCTGCCCCGGCACGTATTGCGCCAGCGGGCCATGTTCCAGCCAGTACCGCCATTGCTGCTGCCACACCGGCCAGCTGTGATCGCCCGCCATGCGGTGTACCTGCGCCGCTGGCAGCAGGCTGGCCAGCAATTGTTGTCCGGCAGCAAAACGGTCGTCGTCGGCCAGGCTCAGCCACACCGGGCAGCGCGTGGCTTCTTCCTGCTGGGCCAGCCAGTGCCACCAGCGTCGTTCGTCCTGCAAACCGGGCGCAGCATCCGCCCAGGCCTGCGGCCCGCCAGCTTGGCGGATTTCCTGCAGGATGTCGGCAGTACCGGGATAGGGAGCCAGCAAGAAGATGCCGCTCAGGTGTTCAGCATACACCGCCGCATAGTGCAGGGCATTGAAGGCACCCAGAGAAATCCCGGCCAGCCAGATGTTGCGGTAGCCTTGCCCCAGCGCAGGCTGCAACACCGCCTGATGCAGGCTCTGGGCCACGGTACCGGCCAGCACCTGCTGGTAGCCCACATCGGCCAGCACGATGTCCAGCGGCAGGCCGCGCGCGCGCACTGCCGCCACCATGCCCTGCGCCAGCATGTCTTCCAGGCTGGCCTTGGCCGGCGGCAACAGCACCAGCAAGTTCTCGGCGCGCTGTCCGGCGCGCCAGCTATCAGTCAGACAACGCACGCGGGGTCATCCTTGCCATCATGGCGGCAAACACCAACGCCAGCAGCGCGCCAATGGCCACCGTGCTGCCGATATAGGACAGCACCGGCACGCTGGAGCTGCCCAGCAAGCCAAAGCTGGTGACGGTGGCCAGATTGGCCACCACCAGCGACACTTCCACCTGGCGTTGCTCGGCCGCACTGCCCAGTTGCTGCTTGTTGGCAAAAAACAGTGCGTAATTGGAGCCGATGGCCACCACCAGCAGCAGGCCCACCAGATGCAGAATGGTCAGCTGAATGCCGCAGGCATCAAGGATGGCCACGGTACACAGCACCGCGCAGCCCAGCGGAATGGTGACGCGCGCCGCTTGCAGCCAGCCGCAGGTCACACCCAAGAGCAGCAGGATGGCCAGACTGCCCAGCGAGGAGAACAACAAGGCTTCGTGGGTGTAGCTATCGAAAATGGCGGTGGTTTCTTCCAGCAGGTCGATCACCGTCACCTGTCCCAGCTGCTGGGCAGCCAGTGCCGCACGCACCTTGTCCAGCGCGATGTTTTCACCACTGGCCGGGCGCAACGGCATCAGCACCAGATAACTGCCAGGCCGCTTGATCAGCATGGAATCCAGCAGCACGCTGGCCGCGCTGCCATGCAGGCTGGCACGGCTGAGCAGCGCTTGCTGCTGCGCACGGGTCACATCGCTGACAAACCCTTGCAGCTGTGCGGCATCCACCGGCAGGCCTTGCAGCGCCTCGGCCAGTCGTGGTGCGGCCGTACCCGCTGGCGGCAAGGCAGCCTGCCGCGCGCGCTGGGTGGCGATACTTGGCAGCAGTTCGTCCGGGGTGTGGAAGCCGCCAATCACGTTCTGCCGGTTCAATTGCTGCAATACCCGGCGCGTGCGCTCGGCCAGTTGCAGGGCGCTTTCCTGATCCGGCGCGCTGAAGCTGGCCACATAGCGCATGTCATTGCCGCCCAGATCAGCCCGCAGTTCGGCATCCAGCTTGTTCTGCGCGGGTGAGGTGGAACTCAGTGCATTGAGCTGGCGGTTCCAGATGTCCTGATGATGCAAAGCCAGCACCGCCACCGCCGCCAGCATGGCTACCGCCAGCAGCCAGCGCAGGCGGGTCAGGCCATCCAGTACTTTTTGCAGCAGCAGGCCGGGCTTGCTCAGGTCGCGCAGGTTCAGCCGTGCCGGCATCAGCAGCGGCAACACATAGCGCGTCACCAGTGCGGCCGTCACCAGCCCGCTGATGGAATACAGGCCCAGTTGCGACAGGCCGGGGAAGCTGGAACACATCAGCGCGGCAAAGCCGGTGATGGAGGTCAGCACCCCCAGGCGGATGGTGCGCCAGAAGTGCGAGGGGTTACCGCCCCCGGCACGCTGGATAAACAAATAGATGGAGTAATCCACCGCCTCGCCGATCAGCGTGGTGCCAAAGCCCAGCGTCAGGCCATGCACATGGCCAAAGCCCAGACTGACGCTGGCAATGCCCACCAGCGCGCCGGACACCACCGGAATCAACCCCAGCAGCAATAGCGGCAGCGAGCGGTAGACCAGCAGCAGCAAGGCCACCACCAGCAAGGTGCCCAGGGTGGCCAGCCGTTCCACCTCGCCCTGGATGATGTTGCGCGAGGCTACCGAAATGACGCTGGTGCCACTCATCACCAGGCGGGTATCGGCATGGCGGGCGGGCAGGCTGGCAAAAGCCTGTTTCACATCTTCCAGCGCCGCCGCCTGCGCGTCGGTATTCAGGCCGGACTCGGCCAGTTGCAGCAGCAATACCGCGCGTTTGCCGTCGCGCGACACCCAGATGTCGTTACTGGTGCTGGGCTGGCTTTCGCCCATGAACTGCTCGAGGATTTGCAGGGTTTCACCGGTCGGGTCACGCGGCAGGATTTTCTTGACGATCAGCCCGGCATCGCCGGACATCGCCAGCAAGGTGTCCTGAATGGCGTCATGCATGCCGGCTGCGGTAAAGCGCTGCGGCGTGACGGCCGGGCTCAGCAGGTAGCGGTTGTCGAAGAAATACTGCTGGTCGCGCTGCTGGGTCTGGCGGTCGCCGTTCTGCACCGCGGTAAAGCGCGGATTGCCGGACAGCTTGCCCACCAGCAGGCGCGACAGGCGGCCGCGTTCGGCCTCGTCCGCACCTTCAATCCCCACCAGCACCAGCCGGGCAATGGCACCGTCGCGCAGCTGGTCGATCAGCATCTGCTGGCGCGCACTGGGTAGTTTGGGCATGAAGGCGGACAGGTCAGCGACAAAACGGGTCTGGCTGATCACCAGCACCGAGGCCAGCATGGCCGCCAGCCAGATCAGGATGACCGGCTTGAACAATCTGGTTTTCATTTGGCGCTGGTGCCGGTAATGGTCATTTCCGAACGGTCGCCATCGGCCTGCAGAAATTCGATGGTCTTCACCTGGGCGCGGCTACCGGCTATGCGGATCTGGCTGATTACCTTTTGCATGCGTGCTTGCAGCGGTGTCAGCTTGAGCTGCCATTCGTCGCTGCCACCGGACAGCGACGGGGTGTAATAGCGTTCCAGCGCGCTGCGGTCACCCGAGAGGGTGGCGCGGATGCTTTCGACAAAGGCCGATACTTCTGGTCGGTCGGACAGATTCACGCTCATCTTGCGGCCATCGCTGCGCTCCAGCGTCAGCTTGTTGCCTTCCAGCAGCACGGCCTCCGCCTTGGGCTTGAGCGTGCGCTTTTCCAGCCGGTCCGGTGCGGTGAAAGCCAGCTCGCCAGAGGACTCCAGCGGCTGCTTGAGCATGGCGATGTATTTTTTCTCGACAAAGGTGGCGGTGCCGGACTTCTTTTGCCCCAGTTGCTGCATCAGGTCGGCCAGGGAGAAATCGGCGGCCTGCAGGCTGCCTGCAGAGAGGACCACAAACAATCCGGCCAGGGTCTTGCTGATGATGGATACACGCATGATCGGTCTAGCTTTCATCCCAGAAATCGTAAAAATTGAACCAGTTGTACGGATAGGCCCGGCAATGACGTTCCAGTGCCGCAACGTATTTGTCCAGCAGCGACTGCATGGCCGCCTCACGCCGGGACCGACCCACGGTAGAAAAGTCTTCCAGCAATTCAAAATGCACCCGGTAGTGGTTGCCACCCAGGTAAATGCCCGCCATGAAATACACCGGCTGCTTGAGCATGGCAGCCATGCGCAGCGGGCCGCTGGGAAAACGGGCGGGTGCGCCCAGCAGCATGCGGCTGAGGTATTCGTCCGGCCCGGCGGCACGGTCGGCCAGAATGCCCACCAGTGCGCCCTCTTCCAGCCGGGCATGCACCTTGAGCATGGCGTCCATGGTGCCCAGCGGAATGATGTCCGGCGCCAGCGCCGGGTTGATGGCATGCAAGGCCTGGTTGATCTGGCGGGCGTTTTCCGGATACATCGCCATGCTCACCTGCATGTCGGGACGAAAACGCGCCATGGCGCGCAGCACTTCAAAGCTGCCCAGATGCGCGCCAAACAGCAACAGCCCCTGCCCGCCTTCCTGATGCCGGTGCAGGGCTTCGGCACCGGACAGGTCGATCTCGAACACATCAAACCGGTCGCGCAGCAGATAAACCCGGTCGTGGATGGTGCTGGCAAAACTCAGCACATGGCGATATACATCGCGCCAGCGCGCCGGACGGCCCAGGCTGCGGGCCAGATAGCGCCGCGAGGCCTGTA
The DNA here is from genome assembly GCF_041914625.1 of Aquitalea pelogenes. Lineage (NCBI taxonomy): Bacteria > Pseudomonadati > Pseudomonadota > Betaproteobacteria > Neisseriales > Chromobacteriaceae > Aquitalea > Aquitalea pelogenes. Next base: position 85,278 of record NZ_JAYSDA010000004.1, read on the forward strand.
CCGCCTTGCCGCCGAACAACACGAAATACATCGCAATACCGTACAGCACCAGCCGGGAGCAAGGCCTGCCCAGCCAGCAGGACAGCGCCGACATGATGCGCAACCAGAAGCGGCTGCCGCGCTCCTGCTGCCGCATCCACTGCGGGCTGGCCGGTGCATCGGTCTGCTGGCTCACGCGGCAGGCTCCGCTGCCAGCACGAATTTGCCGTCCGCCACTTTTTCATCACCGCGCGAGATGACAAAGGCCACGCTGGCTGCATCCTGTCGCCAGGCCAGCTGCAAGCTGTCGCCCGGCGCTACCGGACGATGGAACTTGGCCTGGGCCAGTCCGGCCAGTGGCACTCCGGCAGCCTGTTCGATGGCCAGTTGCGCATGGTCCAGCAACACCACGCCGGGCAAGACCGGCTGGCCGGGAAAGTGACCTGCATAGGCCGGATGATCGGCGGCTATCACCAGGGGAAGGGTCTGCATGCTCAGTGCTTTCCGGAAAGATGACGGGCAATCAGTTCCTGCAGGGTACGGGCCAGGATCTTGCCATTGCCGTCACGCGGCAGGGCATCGACAAACACGATCTGGCGCGGCAGGAACACCGAATCCAGATGCTGGCGCAGGCCGGCCAGAATGGCGGTACGGTCCAGATCCGGTGCCACCACGAACACGGCCAGACGTTCGACTACCTCGTCACTGCCGCGTTCCGGCACACAGTACACCCCATCCACCACTCCCGGCAGGCCGGTAAGCACGGCATTGAGGAAGGACAAGGAACTGCGCTTGCCCGCCACATTGATCATATTGGCCTTGCGGTCCAGCAGCCGGAAATGCTGCGGGCTGAACAGTTCTACCGTGTCATTGAGCATTTGCGGGGTCTGGTACACCTCGCCCACTGCCCACAGCTCGCCGTCACGCTGCTCCAGTGCAATCCCCTGCAAGGTATGCCAGGTGCTGTCGATATCGGTTTCCCGCGTGGCTACCTGACCGGTTTCGGTGGAGCCGTAGATTTCCAGCACCGGGCAGCCAAGCTGCTGCCGGGTTTGGGCTGCCAGCTCGACAGACAAGGGCGCGGTGGCCGACAGGATGGCGGCAATCGGCGGCAGCGCGATATTGGCATCCAGCAATTTGCGCAGATGAAATGGCGTGATCACCAGCAGACGCGGCGCGGGCATCCCGGCCAGCGCATCGGCAATGTCGGCGGGGAAAAACGGAATGCGCCCGGACAGGCGGCCACCGGCCAGAATGGGCAGCAGCACGCTGGATTCCAGCCCGTACATGTGACGGATGGGCACCGTGCCCACCACCGAACAAGGCTGGCCAGCCACACCCCACACCCGTTCGGCACCGGCCAGAATGGCCAGCCGCAGACGGCCAAATGTCTTGAAATGCGGCATGGGCGTGCCGGTGGAGCCCGAGGTATACAGGCAGGCAACCTGCTGGTCGTACGGAATCTGCGGCGTGGGGGCCGCCGCCAGTTCCTTGCGTGCCGCCAGCGTGTCGATTTGCATGTAAGGCAGGCCGGGCACCGGGTTGTCTGGCTGATCGCCCAATACCAGCAGCTCGGCTTGTTCGCTGGCTACCGCTGCCAGATGCTCGGGTGCCGCCGAATTGGGCAGGATGGTCAGCATATTGCGGGCAATCGCCGCAAACAGTGCCACGGCAAACCAGTAACGGTCGTTACACATGTTCAGCACCCGCGGGTGAGCGGGCAAGGCGGCAGCAAGGGTGAGCACCTGGGCTTGGAAGGTGCCACGGTTGATCACCTGGCCGTGCACATGGGCAAAATCGGCAGCGGGGTCAGCAGCAGGAAGAAGCGGTATCAGATTCATGGATTCGATGGCAAGGGAGCCGCTGCGGCAGCCTACTGGCTGGTGTCACGGCCCTGCGTGTACTTTCGGTATGACTGTATGGTGTGGGCGATGCTGAACGAGGGGCTGTCCGGCAAGGCCAGCCGGCGCACCAGGTATTCGCCGCCAAACATCAGGCCCAGCGACAGCGGGGTGCACACGGCGGCATAAAACGCCCACCACGACAGGGGTGCCAGTGCAAACAGGCCCAGCGACAGCAAGGCGGACAAGGCAAAATACAGCGTCCAGGCCAGCGTCACTTTCCAGGTGTAGCGGAAGTAAGCTGCATCCAGCGATCCGGCAACGGCGATGCGGGCGATACGTGAACACAGGGCATTCTCGTGACTGCCCAGGGTACTGCCGAACATGAAGCCAAGGCCGCACATGATGCCGGCGTGCTGCAACAGGTAGAACCACGCGGCATGGGTCAGCAACTGGTCAACATTGAGCGCAATGGCCAGCAGCACGGCAGCTGCCAGTAGCATGACCGGCCAGCGGAAGCGTGAATTCCAGCCCGCCGTCAGCAGGCCCAGGGTCAGCGGTGCCGCCCCTACCACCACCGCATACAGCGGCGGCTGACGGGAGGAGGACGCCAGATAATCCATCACCACATAAAACAGGCCGGCCAGCGCCAGTACAGCCAGGCGCATGCTGCGCCACAGCCGGGTCATTTGCTGCGATGCTCGCGAATATAAGCCGCCAGTTTGCGCAAGGAGGCAAAAATGGTGGAGTTGTCTTCGTTGTCGGCTTTCATTTGCACGCCATACTGCTTGGACATGACCAGCGCGATTTCCAGGATATCAATGGAGTCGATTCCCAGTTCATCACCATACAGCGGCGCATCAGGAACAATTTCCGCCGGGGTAATGTCAAGATTCAGCGCGGAAACAATCAGACCGGCAATTTCGCTTTCCAGCGCCAGGTCTGGTGTATTCGATTCAGAAGAGTGTTGTTCCATGATTTGCAATAATCGTATCGGTATTAATAAACAAGTTGCCCGCAATCGCCAATGTCACAGTGTTTCGGTATCATCGCCGGTCGTCACGCGCTATCACCTAGCGCCTGGCGATTGAGGCATGCTGTTACCTTTTGGACGGCAAGGACTACAGCAGCAAAAAAATGAAGCGCGAGTATAACAATATGCCCACTTGCTTGCCACACGGCGGCAGACAGACTATTGCATATGTGTCAAGGAGCTGATTTGAACAAGGGCATTCTTTATCGCCAAGGCGAGGACGGATTTCTGGCGACGGTTTTCACCCGCTTCTGGTTCAAGATGTTCGGCACCATGGGTTTTACCCTGCTGTTTTTTGTCGCCTATGTTTACCTGCTGCATCACCCGGCTGGCGCAGTCCATATCGTGCCAGCCAGTGCTCTGGACCGCTGGCTGCCGTTTCAGCCCTGGGCCTTGCCGGTTTACCTGTCGCTGTGGGTTTATGTGTCGCTGCCACCGGTGTTGATGCTGTCACACCGTGAAATCATCCGTTACGGCTACAAAGTGGCGCTGCCCTGCCTCAGCGGACTGCTGGTGTTTTATTTCTGGCCCAATGCCATTGCCCCGCCAGACATCGACTGGCAGCAATATCCCGGTGTGGCCTTTCTGAAAAACGTGGATACGGCAGGTAATGCCTTCCCGTCGCTGCATGTGGCAACTGCGGTATTTTCCGGTGTCTGGCTGCACTGGCGCCTGAAGGTGCTGCACTGGGGCCGTGTGCTGCAAGGACTGAACCTGCTGTGGTGTGTGGCCATTGCCTACTCCACCCTGGCGGTAAAGCAGCATGTGGCACTGGATGTGCTGGCAGGTACCCTGCTGGGCCTTGGCAGTGCATGGCTGGTACGCTTGCGTGCGCATGCCATGCAGCTGGATCGTGGCGCGCCGTCTGGCCGTTAAACCCTTTTGTCGACAACTCCCCTTACCGCAGCTGGCAGCATGTACCCCAATACCCGTTTGCACTACACCTCCCCCCACCCGCTTGGCCCGGTGGCTATCGCTCCTGCACAGATTCTGGGCATGTGCCGGCTGGGCCGGGATGATCAGCAGCCGGACTGGCCCTTGCAGTCCGTGCGGATGCCGGTGCTGGGCCCGGCTACGGCGGGCATGCAGGAAGTCTGGCATACCAGCCTGCCAGCGCAGGATGGCCGCTTCCACGACATTCATTACCGTCGTGCAGGCGGCCTGCTGTTTGGCGTCATCACACTGGATGAAGGGCAGTTTGCCATGCAGGACGGAGCCACCGCCTTGCAGACACTGGCCGAGAGCGCCTACCGCCAGCTGTTTGCCCTGCTGGACGCACAGCACTGCCCGCACCTGTGGCGGGTGTGGAATTACATTCCGCGCATCAATGTCGAGGAGCACGGCATGGAGCGCTACCGCCAGTTCAATATCGGCCGCCATCAGGCTTTTGCCGGCAGCCGGCGTCCGGTGCATGGCAGTCCGGCCGCCTGTGCGCTGGGGACGGCAGATGGCCCGGTCAGCATTGCCTTTCTGGCAGCAGACAGCCCTGCCTTGCCCATCGAGAACCCGCGCCAAGTCAGCGCCTTTGCCTACCCGCAGCAATACGGCCCGGTGAGCCCCACCTTCAGCCGCGCCGCGCTGGCCGGTCAGCCTGGCGAGCAATGGCTGTTCATTTCCGGCACCGCCAGCATCATTGGCCACCTTACCGTGCATGTAGGTGATGTGGCCGCACAAACCGCGGAAACCTTTGCCAATATCGCCATCCTGCTGGAACAGGCCAACCGTCAGCAGCCACGTCAGCCCTTCACCCTTGCCGGGCTGGACTACCGGGTGTATGTCCGCCATGCCGCCGACTATCCCGCCGTGCGTGCGGCGGTACTGGCACAGCTGGGCGAAGACAGCCGCGTGGTGTATGTGCAGGCGGACATCTGCCGTGCCGACCTGCTGGTGGAAATAGAAGCCCAAGGCGCTGGCTGAAAGCCACCCCGGCATGCACCAGAACGGTCAGGTAGTGCTCGCTTTGGTGCAGCACTGCATAGCCGCTTTCCACCCTCACCTGCATCGCCAGCCCTCACCGCCAACCGCTTTACAGCCCGCAGCTGCACGCTGCACGCCCCGCCCGGCAGCACTGACAGCGTCATGACAGATGGCATGAGTCTTGCTAAGATTTCATACATTTTCAAAAATATTCATACACAGCCTGCACCATGTTTTCCGGTGACAGGCCCAAGAAAGGCAAGCGCATGCACATTCCAGATGGTTATCTCAGCCCGTCCACCTGCGCCGTGACCCTGGCCATTGCCCTGCCGTTCTGGCTACTGGCCTACCAGCGTGCCAAACGCCTGCTGCACACCCGGCTGGTGCCATTGTTTGCCGTGTTCTCCGCCTTCAGCTTTGTCATCATGATGTTCAACCTGCCCCTGCCCGGCGGCACCAGCGGCCATGCGGTGGGCATGGGCATTGTCAGCATCGTGCTGGGGCCGTGGGCGTCCATCATTGCCATCTCGCTGGCCTTGCTGATTCAGGCGCTGTTTTTTGGTGATGGCGGCATCAGCAGCTTTGGTGCCAACAGCCTGAACATGGCCATCGTCGGTTCGCTGGTGGCCTGGGGCAGTTATCGCCTGCTGGCTGCCGGTGCGCCGCTGGCCTCGCGCCGCCGCGTGGTGGCAGCCGGGGTGGCCGGTTATCTCGCCATCAATGCTTCCGCCCTGCTGGCCGCCATCGAATTCGGCGTGCAACCCATGCTGTTTCACAACGCCAGCGGCACCCCGCTGTACGCACCTTATCCGCTGTCGGTGGCCATTCCGGCCATGATGATTGGCCACCTGAGTTTTGCCGGGCTGGCGGAAATGCTGCTCAGTGCCGGTCTGGTGGCTTATCTGCAACGCGCTCATCCGGCCTTGCTGGCCGGTTCTGCCGACATCACCTCGGCAGGCAGCCGTCAGGGCAGCAGCGTGCGTCAGCTGTGGTATGGCCTGGCCGGGCTGATGATTTTGTCGCCGCTGGGCCTGCTGGCAGCCGGAACCGCCTGGGGGGAATGGGGTGCGGAAGACTTTGCCAACCCGGCGGCCCGTCAGGAAATCATCCGGGCATCCGGCCTGCATGCCTTGCCGGATAGCGCTCCGGAGGGCCTGTCCAGACTAGCCGGTTTGTGGTCCGCCCCCTTCCCCGACTATGCCCCGGCCTTCATTCACAGCCCGGCTTTTGGCTATGTGCTGTCCGCCGTGTTTGGTGCCGGGTTGATCCTGCTGTGCCTGTTGCTGCTGGCCCGGCTGGGCGGCAAGCGTGGCCTGCCGCAGTGAGTGAACAATCGTTTCTGGCCGGCAAGCACCGCCATCACGGCAATATTGCCGAGCGCATGGTGCATGGCTTGCAGCAGGTGATGGAGCATGCGCTGGATGCCGAAGCCATCAGCGCCACACCCGGCCTGCTGCAACAACTGGACCCGCGCATCAAGCTGCTGTCCTTGCTGGCGGTGCTGGCCGCCACCCTGCTGACAAGCCAGCTCACCACGCTGCTACTGCTGTTTGTGCTGGCGGTAGTGCTGGCGCTGGCTTCTCAAATCTCACTATCCCGCTTGTACCGCCAGGCATGGCTGAGCGTGCTGCTGTTCAGCGGCATGCTGGCCCTGCCTGCCATCTTCATGGTGCCGGGTGAACGGTTGCTCACCCTGCCGCTGCTGCACTGGCACATCACCCGGCAAGGGCTGTCCAGCGCCGCCTTTTTGCTGGGCCGGGCCGAAGTTTCGGCCAGCTTTGCCCTGCTGCTGATGCTGACCACGCCGTGGATGCATGTGCTCAAGGCCATGCGCAGCCTGGGCGTGCCGGTGCTGCTGGTGGCCTTGCTGGGCATGACGCATCGCTATGTGTTTGTGCTGTTGCAAACCGCCAGCCAGATGTTCGAAGCGCGCCGCAGCCGCCTGCTGGCTCCGCCATCGGGCCGCATGGCCCGCCAGCTGGTGGCCAGCACCAGCGGCGTGCTGCTGGGCAAGGCCTTGCAGCTCAGTAGCGAGGTGCACATGGCCATGGTGTCACGCGGCTATCGGGGCGAGGTTTACCTGCTGCACAATTTTCACACCCGCAAGCGCGACTGGTGCGCGCTGCTGCTGGCCTTGGCGCTGCCCCTGGTCATTGTCTGGAATCACGCATGAGCACACCGGTTTTTGCCCTGGACAGGGTGAGTTATCACTATCAGCAGCATGCTGCCTTACATGCGGTGTCACTGGAGATTGCCGCTGGTAGCCGGGTGGCACTGCTGGGGGCCAATGGCTCGGGCAAATCCACCTTGCTGCGTCTGCTGGACGGGCTGTATTTCGCCACGGCAGGCGAGCTGCGTGCCTTTGGTGAGGTGCTGAGCGAGGCGGCGCTGGCGGATGAAGCCAGCCATTATGCGTTTCGCCGCCGGGTGGGTCTGGTGTTCCAGAACCCGGACGTGCAACTGTTCAACCCCACGGTGTTTGACGAACTGGCCTTCGGCCCGCTGCAACTGGGCTGGCCGGAAGCGCAAATCCGCAGCGCGATTGACGCCAGCTTGCAGCAGTTTGGCATCAGCCATCTGCAACAGCGCGCACCACACCGGCTATCCGGTGGCGAGCGCAAACGGGTGGCGCTGGCCTCGGTGCTGATCATGCAACCCGAAGTACTGCTGCTGGACGAACCCACCGCCGCGCTGGACCCGGCCAGCCAGAGCGAAGTCATCCGTTTTCTGCAGGAAAGCCAGGGACAGGGGCGCACCATCATCACCGCCACCCACGATCTGGACAGCGTGGCCGACATTGCCGACCACGTCATCGTGCTGGCCGACGGCCAGGTGGCGGCACAGGGCAGCCCGGCCGACATCCTGTCCGACCACGCCCTGCTGGCACGCACCCATTTGCTGCATGCCCACCCTCACCGCCATGCCGACGGGCAGGTGCACAGCCATCCGCACCAGCATGGCCACCGGCACGACCATGGCACCAACGCTGGCCGTTACCGCCGCTTCGGCATGGGTCGCTCTTAGCAAGGCAAGAACTGGATCAGCGGCCGGATTTCTTGCGATAGCCCAGGCCCGTGCTGGCTGAAGGCTTGACCGGAATCAGCTGCACCTGGCCGTGGCGCACCCCGGTTTCGGCAATCACCGAACGGGCAAAGCTTTCCACCTCGCCACTGTCGCCGCGCAGGATTACCGTTTCGATACAGTCTTCATGACTGATGTGGGCGTGCATGGTAGCCACCGCCAGGTCGTGGTGGTCGTGCTGCAAGCCGGTCAGCCGGGCGGACAGTTGCCGCTCGTGATGATCAAACACATAGCTGAGCACCGCCACGCAGGGGCCGCCCTGCTCGCTGGCCAGATTGTCCTCGCCCAGCTCGCGGCGCAGCATGTCGCGCACCGCCTCGGACCGGCTGCTGTAACCGCGCCGGGTCATCCATTCGTCAAATGCCTGTGCCAGCTCGTCGCTCAGCGAAATGGTGAGTCTTTGCATGCCTGTCTCCACAAAATCCGTGTCGCAGCATAGCAGACCAAGGCGGTTTGGGGTTTACCAGGCCAGACATGACAATTGTCATCTCAGGCTGCTGACAAAGTGATTTGGTGCGATTCTACCGGACCCGGCCAAGCCGGGCCTTTCGACCCAGTGATTGATTCCGCAGCCTGTCCATCGAATCCCAATCCCCCCGCCCTTTCCCTGAAAGGGAGCCTCGCCGTCTTTACGAAGGCTCGCTGAGCTTTACCAAGCCCGACATGACAATTGTCATGTCGGCTTGGCGCAAATGCTGCGATAGTCCATCACGATACATCCACCTTGCCATTGCCCGTCCATGGCCCAGAATCAAAGACAGGCCAACTCCCAGCCAAGAGCACATCATGCAGATACGGCAGCTTAGCTTCCATCATGACCAGCCAGTACCCAACCAGCTTGCCGCCCTGCAAACGCTGGCACCACAGCTGCTGCTGGTGTTTGCCGCGCCCGACTATTTTGACGGGGGAGCCTTGCTCTCCAGCCTGGCAGCGGCCTTGCCCGGCTGTGTGGTGCTGGGCTGTTCGACCGCAGGCGAGATTGCCAGCCAGGGCGTGGAAGAAGGCAGCGCCGTACTGACGGCCATCCACTTTGACCACACCCGCGTGGCCAGTGCCACCACCCTGCTAGACGACATGCAGGATTCACTGGCAGCAGGCCAACGGCTGGCCACGGCCTTGCAGGCGGATGACTTGCAACTGCTTTTGCTGCTGGCACCCGGCACCCATATCAACGGCACCGCCCTGCTGGATGGCCTGCAACAGGTACTGGGCGATACCGTTCCGGTGGTGGGCGGCATGGCTGCCGATAATGGCCGTTTCTGCGAGACCTTCACCCTGCATCAGTCCGGCTGGAGCGATCACCAGCTGGTGGCCGTCGGCCTGTACGGACGACAGTTGCAAGTGGGACATGGCTCCTGCGGTGGCTGGACCACGTTTGGCCCGGCACGGCAGGTCAGTCGCTGCCAGCAGAACATTCTGTACGAACTGGATGGCGCACCCGCGCTGGAAGTGTACAAGCGCTATCTGGGTGAATACGCCAGCGGCCTGCCCGGCAGCGGCTTGCTGTTTCCGTTTGCCATGCTGGGACGCAGCGGCGAAGACCAGGGCGTGATTCGCACCATTCTGGGCATGAACGAACAGGATGGCAGCCTGACCCTGGCCGGTGAACTGGCCAGCGGCAGCCAGCTGAAACTGATGCATGCCGGTACCGACAGCCTGGTGCGCGGGGCGGAGCAGTCTGCCAGTGCCGCCCGCCTCAGCGGAGCAGGCCATCAAGACAGCCTGGCGCTGCTGGTATCCTGTGTGGGACGCAAGCTGGTGATGGGCGACCGGGTGGATGAAGAAGTGGAAGCCGTGGCCGACGTACTGGGCAGCCAGATGGTGCTGGCCGGTTTTTATTCCAATGGCGAAATCAGCCCCTTTGCCGTGGGGCAGCCCAGCCGGCTGCACAACCAGACCATGACCATCACCACCCTGCGTGAAATCGCGCAAACAGATTGAAATCAGCAGGACAGGCATGCAAAACACACTGCTACGCCAGCTCAGGCGCACCATGGGCATTGCCGATGAAACCAGCCTGCAACAGGTGCTGGACGGCTTTGAGCGGCTGGCCGGGCTGGCAGACACCGACCCGACCATCGCCACCGCCCTGCGCGGCTTTACCGGCTTGCTGCAAAGAGTGGGCGACAGCTACAGCCAGCAAGACCGCGACATCAGCCTGCGCAGCCGCAGCCTGGAACTGAGCTCGGCCGAGCTGGGCGAGGCCAACCAGCGCCTGCAGGCGGAACTGGGCAAGCGCGAGCAGGCCATTGCCCGCCTGCAAGACACCATTCGCCTGCTGCGCAAGGAAACCGGCCAGCCAGACAGCGCACAGCCAGAGGACGATCTGGAAGGGCTGATCAATGTCGTCTCCGCACTGGTGGCCTACCGCCAGCATGGCCAGCAGGCCATCCGCCAGGCCCGGCAGGCACTGGAGAACCAGAAGTTTGCGCTGGACCAGCACGCCATCGTCAGCATTACCGACCGCTACGGCAATATCAGCTATGCCAATGACAAATTCTGTGAGATCAGTGGCTACCAGCGGGAAGAGCTGATCGGGCGCAACCATAATCTGGTGAATTCCGGCCTGCACTCACCGGCCTTCTTTGCCGAAATGTGGCGCACCATTCGCGCCGGCAAAGTGTGGACCGGAGAAATCCGCAACCGCGCCAAGGATGGCAGCCTGTACTGGGTGGCCGCCACCATCGTGCCCTTTGCCGACGAGCATGGGGAGCCCGAGCAATTTGTCGCCATCCGTACCGACATCACCGCCCGGCATCAGGCCACCGTGCGCCTGCAAGAGCAACTGCACTTTGTCGAGGAACTGGTGGAAGCCATGCCGATGCCGGTGTATGTCAAAGGGCCGGACCTGCGCTATCAGCTGATGAACCGCGCCTTTGCCGAACTGTTTGGTATCCGGCGGGAAGACTTCCTGGGCAAAACCTCGGAACACCTGCTGGATGCGGAGCTGGCCAGCTACCACCAGCAGCGCGACCGCGAGCTGCTGAACGAAGTGTCGCGCCAAAGCTATGAAACCACCCTGCAGCACCAGGATGGCACGGTACGTTACGGCATCATCCACAAGGCCACCCTCACCCGGCCCGATGGCAGCATTGCCGGGCTGATCGGCACCATTGCCGACATTACCGAACTCAAACTGCTGGCACGGGAATCGCGTCAGGCCCGCGAAGTGGCCGAGGCCGCCAACCGCGCCAAGAGCGAATTCCTGGCCAATATGAGCCATGAAATCCGCACGCCGATGAACGGCATTCTGGGCATGACCGAACTGGCGCTGGATACCGAGCTGAACCGGGAGCAGCGTGAATACCTGGATGTGGTGAAATCCTCCACCGAAGCGTTGCTCACCGTCATCAACGACATCCTGGATTTTTCCAAGCTGGAAGCGGGCAAGATGGTGATTGACCAGACCGCCTTCGGGCTGGAAAGCATGCTGGCCAGTACGGTCAGGAACATGGCCATGCATGCCGAACAAAAAGGCCTGGAATTGGCCTGCCGCATGGCCCCGGACATTCCGCCGGTATTGCTGGGCGATGCGGGCCGGCTGCGGCAAATCCTGCTCAACCTGTTGTCCAATGCCATCAAGTTCACCCAGCACGGCGAAGTTTTGCTGCGCGCCTCCTTGCTGGAACAGGAAGGCGAACAAGTGGTGGTCAAGTTTTCGGTCAGCGACAGCGGCATCGGGATTGCCCGCGAACAGCAGGAAAGCATTTTTGAAGCCTTTGTCCAGGCCGACAGTTCCACCACACGCAAATACGGCGGCACCGGTCTGGGACTGTCCATCTGCAAACGGCTGGTGGACATGATGCATGGCCAGATGTGGCTGGAAAGCCGCCCCGGACATGGCAGCACCTTCCACTTCACCATCCGTTTTACCCGCGTGGCCGCAGCGCAACTGCCGGTCCCCTTGAACCCGGACGCGCTGCGCGGCAGTCATGCACTGGTGGTGGACGACAACCGCATCAACCGCGACATCCTGCAAGAAACCCTGGCGCACTGGGGAGTGAGTGTCGATACAGCCGACAGCGGTGCCCATGCGCTGGCCCTGTTGCAACAGCCGGGCAAGTCCTACCGCTTTGTCTTGCTGGACGGCATGATGCCGGACATGGACGGGCTGACCACCGCCCGCCACATCCAGGCACTGGGCCTACAAGCGGCACCGCGGCTCATCATGCTGTCCTCGGCCAGCACACAGGACAGCAGGCTGTATCAGCAAGCCGGCATCTGCTGCCACATTGCCAAGCCGGTGTTGCAGTCCGAACTGCAGGAAACCATCTTGCAGGCACTGGGCGAGGCCCCCAGCAGTGACTCCACCAGCATGCCTCCGGCCAAACTGAAATACGACAGCCAGCCCTTGCGGGTGCTGGTGGTGGAGGACAATGTGGTCAACCAGCAGCTGGCAATCAATCTGCTGCAACGCTGGGGCCATCAGGCCACCCTGGCCGAAGATGGCCGGCAAGCACTGGAAGTCCTGGCCCAAGAACAGTTCGACCTGGTGTTGATGGACATGCAGATGCCGGTGATGGGCGGGCTGGAAGCCACCCGGCGCTACCGTCAGCAAGAAGCACCCGGCAGCCACCTGCCCATCATTGCCATGACCGCCAATGCCTTGCAGGGCGACCGTGAGCAATGTCTGGCCGCCGGCATGGACGACTACCTGAGCAAGCCGGTGCGCGCGGCCGACCTGCAACAGCTGCTGCAACGCCACACCAGGGCAGCGCCCTTCCCGTTTGACTATCAGGCGGCACTGGCCCGACAGGATGCGGAAATCGTCGACATTGTGGCGGACAGTTTCCTCAACAGTTTTCCAGGTGAAATGCACAGCCTGCATCAGGCGCTGGCCGATGGAGACAGCACCCGCCTGAAACGGGTGGCCCATACCCTGAAGGGCAATGCCGCGCTGTTTGGTGCCAGCCCCATGGTGAATGCCGCCGGCCAGCTGGAAATCCTGTCCAGCGACTTGGGCAGTCCGCTGATTCCCGTCTTGTTGCAACAGCTGGAGCAAGCCTTCCCGGCCTTGCAAAGCGCGCTGCGCCAGCGACAGGCAACAGGCTGAAGCAAACAAAAAGGGCGCGGCCACACTGGCAGCGCCCTGTTCGGTCAATCGTGGCGGGGTTTAGCCGCGCTGCGGATACCAGCCCACCAGGCCCGGTTGCAGATTGATGCTCACCTGCTTCACCTGCTGGTATTCCAGCAGGCCGTTGACGCCCAGATCGCGGCCATAGCCGCTCATCTTGTAGCCGCCCCACGGCGCTTCGTTGAAAGTGGGGTTGTAGCAGTTGATCCAGGTGACGCCCGCACGGACTTCCTTCACCACCCGCAGCGCACGTGCGCCATCGCTGGTGAACACCCCGCCAGCCAGGCCGTAGGGCGTGTCATTGGCCATGGTGATGGCTTCGGCCTCCGAGGTGAAAGTCTGGATGGCCACCACCGGGCCGAATACTTCCTCGCGCACGATGTCCATGTCGCGGGTGCAATTGTCGAAGATGGTAGGCCGCACGAAGTAACCGTTGGCGCACTCGCCCTCGACATAGCGCTCGCCGCCACATACCAGTGTTGCGCCTTGCTGTTTGGCGCGCTCGATATGGCCCAGCACCTTTTCCAGCTGCGCGGCGGACACAATCGCGCCCATGTCGGCATCCTTCATGCCCGGAGCAATGGTCATGGCATTGGCGCGTTCGGCCAGTCGGGCGACAAAGCGGTCCTTGATGCTTTCTTCAATCAGGATGCGCGAACCGGCCGAGCATACTTCGCCCTGGTTGAAGAACACGCCTATCATCGCCCACTCCACCGCGCCTTCCAGATCGGCATCGGCAAAGATGATGTTGGGCGACTTGCCACCCAGTTCCAGCCCCACTTTTTTCAGGTTACCCACTGCCGCGGCGGCAATGGTTTGCCCGGTGCGGGTGCTGCCGGTGAAGGTGATCATGTCCACATCATGGCTGGCGGCCAGCTCCTGCCCGGCGGCCGGGCCGCTGCCCAGCACCAGGTTGGCGGTGCCCGGAGGCAGGCCGACGGCATCGAAAATTTCAAACAGGGCCACCGCTGACAGCGGGGTGATTTCGCTGGGCTTGAACACCACGCAGTTGCCCGCCGCCAGCGCCGGCGCCAGTTTCCAGGTGGCCATCAGCAAGGGGTAGTTCCACGGGGTGATCAGCGCGCACACGCCCACTGGCTCGTGCATGGAATAAGCATGCATCGGGCCAAAGCCGTCGCTGACTTCATACACCCCGCCCTGCGGCTTGGTGATCAGCCCGGCGTAATAGCGGAAACAGGCCACCGCATCGTCCACATCGCAGCGCGCTTCGCGCAGCGGCTTGCCATTGTCCAGCGTGTCCATCACCGCCAGCTCGTCGGCGCGGGCGGCAATGGCATCGGCAATACGCAGCAGCATGTCGGCGCGCTTGGGCCCGGCCATGCGCCGCCAGCTGCCGTCATGGTCAAAAGCATGGCGCGCGGCGGCAATCGCCTGCTTGCTGTCCTCGGCCACGCTGTCGGTGACCAGGGCAATCACTTCGCCATTGGACGGGTTGATGACTTCGCGGGTAGCGCCGCTGACCGAGGCTTGCCAACGGCCATTGATGTAGTTGTTGCGCACTTCCATGTTTCTTCCTCCTGCCTTGCCATTGTTGTGCCGGGCGGTCTGTGCCGCTCAGGCGATGTAGATCTTGCGCAGTGTTTGTGTCACCACCCAGGTGGTGGCGGTGCCGGCAGCCAGATGGCCCACGGTGCCGGGCTGCAATTCCAGCGGTGGGCGGCCATCGGCAAACTGCACGCTGGCTTGACCCGACAGCACGATGAAGAATTCGTCCACTTCCACATCGGTGGTGACACTGGGCGACATTTCCCACACGCCGATGCTGCAACCGTGCAACTGGCCCAGCTCGGCCGTGCCCACCCGGGCGGGGCCGCTCATGACCTGATCGGCCGGGACTTCGCGATATTCCAGCGCAATGCGCGTGGCGTCCACGCTGAGATTGGCCAGCAGGGCAAAGGGATTGGACATGCTTGCTTCCTTGGATGGTCAGAAAAGGACGAACGGATTCAGGAATCGAAACCCAGGCCCAGCGCATCCATGGTGCGCAGCATCAGATTGCGCTTGCCATGGTTGTGGTCGGCCCGGTTCAGCGACCAGCGCGTGGCCTGCACGGCGACATAGGTCAGCGGCTCTGGCGGAAACGGTGGCGGTATTTCGCGCACCATGCGCAAGCGGGTTCGCGGTGTGTCCAGCCCTTCTATCTTGTCCAGCAGCACATTGGCGGCAAAGCGGGTGGCCCCTACGCCCAGGCCGGTAAAACCGGCGGCATAGGCCACCTTGCCGCCACGCGCCAGCGCAAAAAAGGCACAAAAGCGGGTAGACGTATCGATGGCCCCGCCCCAGCGATGGCTGAAACGCAGCCCGGCCAGTTGCGGAAAGGTAGTAAAGAAGTGACTGGCCAGCCGGGTGAACGAAGCCGGGCGGTCGTCATAGACATCATCCACCTTGCCGCCAAAGTTGTAGATGGCATCGTAGCCGCCAAACAGGATGCGGTTGTCGCGGGTGATGCGGTAGTAATGAAACTGGTTGGCCATGTCGGCAATGCCCTGGCGGTTGTGCCAGCCGATGGACGCCAGCTGTTGCGCTGTGAGCGGCTCGGTCATCAGCACATAGTCGTACACCGGGATGGTGTGCCAGCGGTAACGCTTGAGCAGCGAGGGAAAGGCATTGGTGGCCAGCACCACGCGGGCGGCATCCAGCTCGCCCTGCGCCGTCGCCAGCCGCACCCGGCTGCCGCGGCTGTGCAGCGCGGTGACGGCGGATTGTTCGTGAATCTGCACACCCAGCTCAACCGCCACCCGCGCCAGTTCCAGCACCAGCTTGCCGGGATGGATCATCGCCGTGCTGTCTTTTTCCCAGATGCCGGACAGGAAGGTGGGCGAATTGAGTTCGGCGCGGATCTGCGCGGCATCCATATAGCCTTCGCCACGCAGTTGTTCGTCCTGGTAGGGTTCCACTGCCACCACCAGCACGCCGGTGCGCTCGAAGTCACAGTCGATGCCGTAGCGGCGGATGGTGGCTTCGATTTCATCCAGATTCTGCAGGCCCAGGGCCTCCAGCTGCGGCATTTCTTCCGGCCAGCGCTGCTCACCGTTTTCCTCGCCATGGGTGATGCTGGCTTCACAAAAGCCGCCGTTGCGGCCGGACGCAGCCCAGCCCACCTGCCGGCCTTCCAGCAGGGTGACCGAGCGCGACGGGTTACGTTCCTTGGCCAGTATGGCGGTCCACAGGCCGAGAAAACCACCGCCGACAATGGCCAGATCTGCGCTGGCCTTGCCTTGCAGCGGAGGGAAACTGCGGCGCAGGTGCGCCACATCATCTCCCCAGAACGGGCGGTTGACGCTGCCGGCCAGTGCGGCATCGATCAGCTCTTGTTGCGGTGCCTCACGTTCAAACACGATTTGCGGCATAAAACAGATATTCCTTGGGCATGGGACAGTTCACAGGGAGATGCACCGCGCTGCAACGTTAACCGGCAGTCGTGGTGTCGATCATGCGATGTCGGCAGTTGGCACGCAAGTCGCGCAGCAAGATGCAGCAAGGCGCAGCCGACATCATGGCGGATAGCCCGGTAGCACTGCGCAGCCCCACACCATGCAACAGCCATCCGGCACCCGTTGGTACATGGGCAGCTTGTTGCTTGGCATAGCTTGAACCAGGTGATATGTTGAGATAAATCCCGAATTTCTTATCTTCAGTTTCAAAAATACTCAACTGATGAGCAAAAAAAAATCCCTGGGCCAGGTCAGCGATTTTGATATCCGCCTGCTGCGCCTGTTCAAGACCGTAGTCGAATGCGGCAGCTTTTCCGCTGCGGAAAGCGTGCTGGGCATCAGCCGCTCCGCCATCAGCCTGCACATGGGCGATCTGGAAAAGCGGTTGGGTATTTGCCTGTGCCAGCGCGGTCGGGCCGGCTTTGCCCTCACCGACGAAGGTCGGGCCGTGCTGCACGCCAGCCAAACCATGCTGTCGGCCATCGAGGAATTCCGCACCGAGGTGAACCAGCTGCACCACCAGCTGCGCGGCGAGCTGAACATCGGCATCATCAACAACCTGGTCACCCAGTCGCACATGCACCTGACGCATGCGCTCAAGTCCTTGAGTGCGCGCGGGCCGGGAGTGCGCATCAATATTTCCATGACCACCCCCAGCGAAATCGAACTGGGCGTGCAGGACGGCCACCTGCACGTGGGCGTGGTGCCGCTGATCAACCCGCTGTCCGGGCTGGACTACCTGCCGCTGTACGAAGAACACTCGCTGCTGTATTGCAGCCGCGAACACCCCTTCTTTGCCCGCGCCGATAGCGATATCAGCCAGGACGAGCTGCACAGCGCCGAAGCCATCGCCCCCAACTACCGGCTGACCGTGGACGCCATGGCGCAACACCACGCGCTTAACTGCACTGCCACCGCGTCCGACCGGGAAGGCATTGCCTTTCTGATTCTCACCGGCGGCTATATCGGCTTTTTGCCGGATCACTTTGCCGCCGGCTGGGTGGCGCAAGGGGTGATGCGGCCCTTGCATCCGCAACAATTCTGTTACGACATTCCGCTGAACGTGGCCATGCGCAAGGGACGACGCCCCAATCTGGTACTGGAATACTTTCTGCAAGCACTGGAGCAAAGCCGTAACAGCTGACACCAGCCAGGCCCGGCCGACATGCAAAAGCCCCCTTACGGGGGCTTTTTGCTGACTGCGCGATGCGCTCGCTCAGTGCTTACTTGCCGGCTTCGCCGACAAAGATTTCCACACGGCGGTTGGCGGCACGGCCAGCCAGGGTGCTGTTGTCGGCAATCGGCTGACGCGAGCCCATGCCGTCGATGCTGATACGGCTGGCAGCCACGCCGTGGCTGACCAGGTAATCGCGGGTGGCGCTGGCACGATTGACTGACAGCGGATTATTGATGGCATCGCTGCCGGTGTTGTCGGTATGGCCGACAATGCGCACGGTGGTGACCGGGTTTTGCTGCAGGGTGGTGGCAAAGCGGTCCAGCACCGGACGCAGATTCGGCTTGATGTCGTAACGGCCGGAGTCAAACGAGACATCGCTCGGAATATTCAGCTTGAGCTGGTTGTCGGCGGTCTGGCTCACGCTGACACCAGTACCCTGCGAGGCTTTTTCCATGGCCTCTTTCTGCTTTTGCATATGCTGCGACCACAGATAACCACCACCAGCCCCCAATGCCGCACCCACGGCAGCACCGGTTACTGCGCTGCGACCGGTATGCCCACCGGCAGTCAGCGCGCCCAGCAAGGCACCAACACCAGCACCCACGGCGGCACCGGTGCCGGTGGTTTGCTGGGTTTCGTTCATGTTGGCACAGCCGCTGAGGCTGGCCGAGGCGATGGCAACAGCCACCAGGGTGGTCATCAGGTTTTTCATCGTGATCTCCTCATTGCGATGCGTGCCATGCACGGCACCGGCAGGGTTGGGTCCGCGCCGCAGGCGGTGGATTGCCGTCTGCAGTCGTAAGGCTGGATATGCATGGCAAGGTGCCATCCGGCATGTCGCATGCATTTGCCTGAGGCAGTGCGGGCGCAGACAAGTTCACTGATGGTCGGAAACAGGCTGCGACACATCGGTTTGCATTAATTCATATTATAGAACCGCTGACAAACCAGCCGTGTAAGCAAACGTGTGCCTTGTGTAAGCAAAAGTACACGTCTGCTCAGGCCAGAAGCTGCATAAAAAAAAACCCCCTGACGGGGGTGGAAGTAATGCTCTGGGTCGAACAGGGCAAAGGAAGGGATTTGATCGGAAAACCTGTCTGATCAGGACTGTGTGGCCACCTTGGCTTCACGCGAACCCATCCACGGTGTGCCATACATGCGCGAACGCACCCAGCCCACCACCAGCAGGGCCAGCGACAACAGGCCGGTACTGATGACTTCTACCTGGTGTTCCGGACGGATGGCCATCAGCACCACCACGGCACAGATAAAGACAATCACGATCCAGGTCAGGGTCGGGAACATCCACATGCGGAAGGCCGGGGTTTCGCCATTGGCTTCCATGCGCTGACGCATGCGCAGCTGGGAAATGGCAATCACCAGGTACACCAGCAGGGCGATGGTGCCGGAAGTGGCCAGCAGGATGTCGAACACTTCCTTGGGCATCAGGTAGTTGGCAATCACGGTCATGAAGCCCACCACCATGGAACCCAGTACCGCTTTTTGCGGGGTGCCGTTGGGCGCGATGTCGCCAAACATCTTGATGGCATCACCACGGCTGGACAGCGAGTACAGCATGCGCGAGGCGGTATACAGCGCGGAGTTCAGGCAGCTGGCCACCGACACCAGTACCACCACGTCAACAATGGCCTTGGCATTGGGAATGCCGATCAGCTGCAGGGTGCGCTGGTAGGAACCCAGGGCGGCCAGTTGCGGGTCGTTCCAGGCCACCAGGGCGGTCACCACGAAGATGGAACCCAGGTAGAACAGGCTGATCCGCCATACCACCGAGTTGGTGGCCTTGGTGATTTGCTGCTGCGGATTGTCCGATTCAGCCGCAGCAATGGTGACAATCTCGGTACCCAGGAAGGTAAACATGGTGGTGAGCATGGCACCCAGCACCGCACCAAAGCCCTTGGGCATGAAGCCGCCCTGGTCGAACAGGCGTGCAGTACCGCTGACCTGGCTGCCCGGAATCAGGCCGAACATGGCAGCACCGGCCACGGCCAGGAAGGCCACGATGGCCACCACTTTCACCAGCGCGAACCAGAACTCGAACTCGCCGTAGTTCTTCACGCTGAACAGGTTGGTGATGGTCAGCAAGATGGTGATGCCCAGTGCAAAGGCCCACATCGGCACGCTGGCAAACCAGGCATGCAGAATGGTGGCAGCGGCATTGGCTTCCAGTGGAATCACCAGTACCCAGAACCACCAGTACAGCCAGCCGATGATGTAACCGGCCCAGTGCCCGATGGCACGGTCGGCATAGGTGGAAAACGAGCCGGTATCCGGCGAGGCAACCGCCATTTCACCCAGCATGCGCATGACCAGCACCACCAGCAGGCCTGCCATGCCATAGGCCAGCAGCACGGCCGGACCGGCTTCGGCGATGGCGTGGCCGGAACCCACAAACAGGCCGGCACCAATCACACCGGCAATGGACAGCATGGTGACGTGACGTTGCTTGAGCCCGTGGCTCAAGCCTTGCGATGAAGCACTCATGAAAGATTCTCCCAAAACCGGCAGCCCGCGTGGGCAGGTCCGCCAGTCATGTCGTTTTATTGTTTTATGTTTTTTGAAATGACCCACATTACTTCTTGGACACAGGCGACACCCTGCCGCTACCGGCAGGCAGCGGCGGTGCACGCCCGTGCTTACAGCACACCGGGGCCGCAAGGCCGGGCGCACAGGCCAGCCAGGCGGCAATCCGGCATCAGGCCTTGAGCGCGGCTTCCAGCTTGGCCAGCGCTTCGGCGAAGATTTCGTCTTCGATGGTGAGCGGGAACAGGAAACGCAGCACATTGCCGTACACCCCGCAGGTCAGCAGGATCAGGCCGGATTCCAGCGCCTTGGTCTGTACCTTTTTGGTGAATTCGGCATCTGGCTGGTGCGTGCCCGGCTGGTTGAATTCAACAGCCACCATGGCACCAAGGCCACGCACGTCGGCAATCTGCGGAATGTCCTTTTTCAGGCTGTGCAGCTTTTCCTTCAGCAAATCGCCCAGCTTGTTGGAACGCTCCAGCAGGTTTTCTTCGCGGATGACATCAATCACCGCACTGGCCGCAGCCAGGCCCAGCGGGCTGCCGGCATAGGTGCCGCCCAGCGCGCCGGGAGCCGACACATCCATCAGCTCGGCCTTGCCCACCAGCGCGGACAGCGGGAAGCCACCGGCCAGCGACTTGGCCATGGTGGTGAGGTCAGGGGCAACCGGGTAGTGCTCCATGGCAAACAGCTTGCCGGTACGGGCAAAGCCGGCCTGCACTTCGTCGGCAATCAGCACGATGCCGTGGGTATCACACAGCTGGCGCAGTGCCACCACCCACTCTGTCGGTGCGATATTGAAACCACCCTCGCCCTGTACCGGCTCGAAGATGATGGCGGCTACGCGCTTGGCTTCGATATCGAACTTGAACAGCTTTTCGATGCTGGCCAGCGAATCCTCAACCGACACACCGTGCATGGCATTCGGATAAGCGGCGTGGTAGATCTCGCCTACGAACGGGCCAAAACCGATCTTGTACGGGGCCACCTTGCCGGTCAGCGCCATGCCCAGCATGGTGCGGCCGTGGAAGGCACCGCCAAAGGCAATCACACCCGGACGGCCAGTGGCAGCGCGGGCCACCTTGATGGCGTTCTCGACTGCTTCTGCGCCGGTGCTGAAGAAGGCGGTTTTCTTGGCGAAATTGCCCGGTGTCAGCTGGTTCAGCTTTTCAGCCACGCTGACATAGGATTCGTAGGGAATGATGGAATACGAGGTATGGCTGAAGCGGTTCAGTTGCTCGGCCACGGCGGCCTGCACCCTGGCATGCAGATGGCCGGTATTCAGTACGCCGATACCACCGGCGAAGTCGATATAACGGTTGCCTTCCACATCCCATACTTCGGCGTTCTTGGCCTTGTCGGCAAAGAACGTACACATGACGCCCACGCCACGCGGTGTTGCATCCGCCTTGCGCTGCATCAGGTCCTTGTTGCTCATGCTGTTTCTCCTGTCATTGACAAAACGAGTGGCAATTTTTTAAACAGTCGATACCTGTCTACAGTATCCAAAGCTGTCAAATCCTTGTATCAACTGGATTTTCCATTGCATCTCGGCGCACCAATTCTAATCACGCGTTTAACAAAACGCCACAATGAATATTATTTTAAACACGCAAAAGTGGCAGGCAGTCACCGGTGATGACAGGGCAAGCCATTGAATAAAAAATGAAATTTCTGATTGAGAGTGATGAAAAAAATGCGTTGTTTTTGACAAAAAAACATCAATTTCAGCCAGATACAGGCATTGGCAGGCTCTTTCTGGAAACTGTCTCTATCTGAAGTTAAATGCCAATAGCAAGCTGAGTCACAGCATGAATTCACCCATCCACAGCAGGAGGCATAACAGACATGCGCACAGGAAGCAGCCCTGCCAGTCAGCCGGAACAAATGCTGTCAAAACGCAAAATCAAGGTGCTGACAATGCGTAGAAAGACGTGCAACTAAAGTCGAATGGGAAGTCAGGCCAACGCGCTATAGGCTGCAGCCGTGACCTAGCGGTCATGCAATGCACGTTGTTTTTGCCTGCAGTCAGGGCCGGTCCAGCCAAGAGACCTGCCTGTCAATCAAGGAGATAACACAGTGACCACCACGACTTTCTTTATTCCTGCTGTCAACGTCATGGGTGCCGGTTGCCTGAAAGACGCCATTCAATCCATCCAGGCTTATGGCTTTCGCCATGCGCTGATCGTCACCGACAAGGTGCTGGATGAAATCGGCGTCGCAGGCCGTATCAGGGATTTGCTGGCCGAGCGGGATATCCAGGCCACCATTTTTGCCGGGGCCAAGCCCAACCCGACCATTGGCAATGTCGAAGCCGGCCTTGCCGTGCTGCAGGAAAAGAAATGTGACTTTGTCATCTCGCTGGGCGGCGGCTCGCCGCATGACTGCGCCAAGGGCATTGCGCTGGTGGCCACCAATGGCGGCAAGATTGCCGATTACGAAGGGGTGGACCGCTCGAATAAACCGCAGCTGCCTCTGGTGGCCATCAATACCACCGCAGGTACGGCCAGCGAGATGACCCGTTTTTGCATCATCACCGACGAAGCACGCCACGTGAAAATGGCCATTGTCGACCGCAACGTCACCCCCATCCTGTCAGTCAATGACCCGGACCTGATGATTGCCAAACCCAAAGGCCTGACCGCAGCCACCGGCATGGATGCCCTCACCCACGCCATCGAGGCTTATGTTTCCACCGCCGCCACACCCATCACCGATGCCTGCGCGCTCAAGGCGGTATCGCTGATCTCCCAGTACCTGCGCACCGCAGTGGAAAACGGCAAGAACCTGGAAGCGCGTGAACAGATGGCCTATGCCGAGTTTCTGGCCGGCATGGCGTTCAACAATGCGTCCTTGGGCTATGTCCATGCCATGGCACACCAGCTGGGTGGGGTGTACGACCTGCCGCATGGCGTCTGCAATGCCCTGCTGCTGCCGCATGTGGAGGCGTTCAATGTGCAGACATCGGCCGCCCGTCTGTCTGACGTCGCAGCCGCCATGGGTGTCAACACCAATGGACTCACGGCAGAAGCCGGCGCCAAGGCCTGCCTGGTGGCCATCCGCAAGCTGGCCGCTGACATCGGCATCCCGGCCTCGCTGAGTGAACTGGGGGTCAAGCGGGAGGACATTCCGCTGCTGGCACGTAACGCCCTCAAAGATGCCTGCGGCCTGACCAATCCGCGTCAGGCAAGCCAGGCAGAAATCGAGAGCATTTTCGAAGGGGCGATGTAAGCCCCTGCCGGGCTGGCCGGGGTAAACACTCCCGGCCATATAAAAAACCGCCAATCTTTACGGACTGGCGGTTTTGCTTTGTAGCACGCGGCGTCTGCTGATAGCGCCAATAACAAGGCTGTTTACTGATGACAGCTACCGGTGTTGGTCTGGCTGCAATACAGGATATTGCCGTCCTGATCGACCGAAATGGTTTCCGTGCCGGCCTGCGACATGCCGTTCACTGGCGTGGCCACCAGTGAGAAGGTATCCGCCGTGGTACCGCTGGCGGCAATATTGTAGAGCGTGGTGCCGTTGCTGGGCGCGGTGGTCAAAGGCAGGGTGGCCGAGGCGTAAGTACCCTTCTCCGCATACCAGCGCGACATGTAATGGGCATTCTCCACCAGATTGGCCTTGGCGGCCGCCTGGTTACCCTTGATGACATGCTGGGTGTAGGACGGATAGGCAATGGCAGCCAGTATGCCGACAATCGCCACCACGATAACCAGTTCGATCAAGGTAAAACCCTGCTGTTTGTTCATAGCCACCTCAGAAAATTTCACGCCAGCCAATACGCCGTCCCACCGACGTGGCTTTGGGAATCAGCTTGCCCGCCGCCACATTGCCGTTGCTGCCCCCCGTCCCGCCCACGTAGAAAGTGAGTACTTCATTGGTATTGGTGGAGGACGGATAAGGATAGCTACCCAGCTGGCCGCCATCGGTTGAAGTGTAGTCCCCCAGATTCACCGTGGTAACGGTAAAGGCGATGGACAGCGCCGATGGAATGCCGATGTTGTAATTGATGCCGGACGGAATATTGGTTTTTTTATCAGTAAAACTCACCGTATCACCATCAGGCGAAGTGGTGCTGGTATTGATCTTGCCATCGCCATTCAGGTCGAAAGCAGGTGTCGACGGCGCACCGCCGGTCATCAAGTCCAGCGCCATCACCCAACCGCTTTGCTGGTTCACATTACTGCACACCAGGGCGCTGCCTTTCAGCACCTGGGTGGTGAAGTACAGCTTGCCCAATGCCACCACCGGCTGGTAGATCATGCGCTCGCCATTTGTGCTGTTCATATTGAACACCCAGCCAGCGCGATTACCACTTGGCCCCACTGACAAACCACCGGTAGTGGCGGCATCGCTAATGGTGGTGGTTTCGCGAAACACCACACTGCTACCTACCTTGCCGGAAGCAGTGGAGGTTGTGGAACCGTCAATGGAGGCGGTGCCACTCAGGGTAGCCACTTCACCATCGGTAATAAAAGTGGAGCTGCTGTAAGTCAGATTGGTCTTGGTCTGGTCGTCGTAAATGCCGTACAGCGATTGCGGATACACCGTGGTGCGGTCGTTATAGCTGGTGTTTTCGTACATCATGCGGCCGGTACCGACGTATACCATGTAGCCCCCCCCCGGAATGGCATAAATGGCCGGCGCTGCCACGATGGGCTGATTGGCCTGAGCGGTAAAGAAATTGCTGACCGACGTCGTCTGATCACTGCTGGTTTGCAATTTGAAACGCCAGACATTACCGGACTGATCACCCGCATAAACATAATCCGCCACCTTGTCGCCATCCACATCCAGTACCGCAGGGGATGACAGGCCATTGCTGGCGGTACCGGTATTAATCTCGTACAGCATGGCACCGGTTTTCAGGTCAATCACCATCAGGGTGGTGGCTTTATTGGTGGAGTCATAGCCATTGCCGGTAATCATCGCCCATTTCTTTTTCCCGCCATAATAGACTTGGGCAATCACCGGCTTGGCAAAGGTATAACCCAGATTGGTAAAGCCGGAATCTGTCGGTACATGGTCCCACAACACATTGCCGGCACCGAATACACTGCCACCAGTCAATAGCGAAGGATTGGCCACGGTATTGCTGATATCCAGCGCAAACAGCCCCTGGCCGCCCTGCGCCATGCCGCCGGTCAGCACCGAGGTGGTCGAGGTAGAAAACTGGTTATCCCCGCCACTGACATTGTTGAAGGTCAGGTTGCCATTGACAAAATACAGGTGGGGTTGGGCACCGCCATAGGTCGTGGAACCGAGCAAGGCCAGATTGGCCGCCGTAACGGCACGCGGAATATAGGAAAAAACTTCGGTGTAATTGCTGGTGGTGCGGCCAAACACATGCAGCATGCCGTCATTGGCTCCCACCGCGAAACCGGCAGTTGCAGTAGTGCCGAATGGGGTAGGCGTGGAGTCGATGATGTCACCCAGGGTAGACGGGGTGGACTTGTCACCGCTACGGCTACGCCAGCCAGACGGCGAGCCACCGGAAAGATAGCTGTTCAGGTTGCTGTCACTGGAAACGCTGGTGTACAGCGCACCACTGGCACTGGCCCCGGTGCTGGTAAAAATATTGGCCAGTCGTGTTGCACTGGAAGAATTGAACAGCACCGGAATGGGTGAAGTCAGATTGGCAAGCCCCGTCGTGCTACTGACACTGTAGGCATGCAACTGGCCAGACCAGTCACCCGAATAAAACGTTGCCTGAATCGCTTCGGAGGGGTTGGTAGGCTTGCTGGCCACCACCGGCACGTTGGTGGCTGTAGTAGACGAAATACTGTTCAACACCGATTTTAGCGAGTTGGTCAGCGAGGCTTCATCACTGGCATTGAAGCTTTGCCCACCACCTGCCGTAGCGGTGGCCGCCAATACCTTTTGACCATCATCCGTCGCAGGCAAACCAAAACCAATAGTGTAAGTCACCACCGGTTGTGCAGTAGCTGCACTATAGGTATTCCCTTCGGTATCCTTTGTCACGCCATTGGGCACAATACCGTTCTGATAATAAAAGCCAGCATAACGGATAAGGGTCGGATCTACACTGGCAGATACTGTCGGCATCGTAACACCGACCGGGGTATAACTATTCAACGCTACGGATGTTCCGGATTTATTCTTTTCGGTAGCATTGACTACCTCATCATTGGGATAGCCGTCCGATATAAAAATAACAAAATTTTTTTGGCAAACATATTTGATGGGCGAAGCATTGGTATAGTCCTGTGGCGTTTGATAGCTGGGCATGCCATTCCAACCAGGCCGCCCGGCAAATGAGCGCATGATATTATAAAATGCCCCAGCACTTGGCGTACCCAGATAATCAGTCAAACCACTACCATTGATATTATTCACAAAATCAGTAAGCTGAGAACTGGACGTAGATAGCGTGGGATCGCTCCATCCATTTATTTTCAGGCTGGTTCGCAAGGGCACATAACCCAGATACCAACGGCCATTATAATAATAATCATATGGCCCATAATTAAAATGAAACAAGCCCCAATAAGCCATATCCCAATTATTATTCAACAAATTGGTCAATACTTTACGGGCAATGGTAATCTTGGATGGGTTGGAAGTGGTGACGGAACTACCATTGGGAGCATCATTCATACTCCCCGAATCATCCACCATCAGTGCAATATTGGGCCGTACGGTTTTCTGATTCAGATAGAGCGGCACAGCCGGATACGGATTTGCAGCAAAAACCGTGGCAGAAAACAGTGCAAGCACAGCTGCCGTGCAAACAGTAACAGAACGGGACATGGGCAACTGCCTCAGGAAACGACGTAATAGCTTTGCAAGGTAACCTGGGTATTGGGATTGCGGCCCCAGGCACGAGAAGTAATGCGATATAGCGATGCACCCGAAGTACCGGTCACCGCATCGGTGTAATTGCTGTCCAGCAATTCAATGGTATAGCGCGGCTTTTGCAGGGTCTCGCCGGTAATGGTGCAGGTGCTGCACTGCAACGAGTTGCCATAGGTGCCAGTAAACACATTGCTGCGCTCCCAGGCATTGGTCCCACCAGCCGACTGGCTGGGCAGGCAAAGACCGCCCGTGCAGGCTGCCACAAAGGAATTGGCTGCCGGCTTGTTGGTGGCCACATAGCTCTCACCAGCTTTCAGCCCCAGTTCGGCCAGCTGGAATGCCAGCGTGCGGTCGTTCTGGTTGCTGGCAATCTTCTGTTCGGTCAGCAGGGGGTGTGCTCCATACACCA
The DNA here is from genome assembly GCF_041914625.1 of Aquitalea pelogenes. NCBI lineage: Bacteria > Pseudomonadati > Pseudomonadota > Betaproteobacteria > Neisseriales > Chromobacteriaceae > Aquitalea > Aquitalea pelogenes. The sequence continues at coordinate 112,604 of NZ_JAYSDA010000004.1, forward strand.
CCAGCAGGGCAATCACTGCCAGCAGGATGAGCGACACGATCAGGCTGGCCCCGCGCTGGACATGGGGCAGCCGGGAATTCAGCTGGCGCGATAGCATTGCTTCCCCCGGATGGCGGCAGTGGTCTGGTAAGTCTGGGTCAGGTAGCCAAAGCTGTTGCCGCTGGCCAGCGGTACCTGGTTCTGGCTGCGTACCGTCATGGTGATACGTACCGATGACACATTGCGCCAGTTGCCCACCGACGCGCGGCTGCGGTAAGTCACCAGGCAATTGGTGCTATCGGTAATTTCGCCGTATTCGTATTGCAGGTTGGTGACATTGCTGATCAGTTCGTTCGGCCCTAGCAAGGTACCGCCCTGCCCCAGCTCGGTCATCACCAGCGCCCCGCTGCTGTTGACGAAATAGGCACGGGATACCAGGTCCATGATGTCGGCACCGGAAGTCACACTGCCCACATTCACCGACACCCCGGCCGAAGCCAGACCTGCAGTGGTTTTCTTCAGCAGGATTTTCTGGCAGGTGCTGGCTACCCAGTACTGCTGCCCGACGGTATAGGTTCGCTGGTTATTGCTGTTGGCCGAAAACGTGGCCACTCCGCCAGAGGCAATCGCGGTCGCCTGTGCGGTTCCCCGGCCATACTGCACGGCCAGTACATCAGTGCCTGACGAGGCCGTCTGTCCGTTAAGCCAGTTGCTGGCTGTGCCGGAAGCATAGGCCGCGAATGGCAGGTAGCTGCCGCCACTGGTAATGAAGGTTTGATACACCGCAGGCGAACTCACCGCACTGGTATCCACCGTCACCGCCTGTGAAGCTGCCGTATTGTTGGCATCCAGCGTGGCGCAGCCATAGCTGCCGGCCATACGCAAATCGCGCGAAATCTGCAGCAGGGCAATGCGTGCATCCTGCTGCATGCTGATACGCTGGCTGACCACATTGAACGTGCGCTTGCTGTTGACATAAACCGCTACTACTGCACCCAGCACGATCATGCCGAGGGTAAGCGACACCATCAGCTCGATCAAGGTAAAGCCGCGCATCCGTTTCATGGATTTACTCATGGTTCAAACTGCAAGACATAGCCATATACCCGGGTCGTGGCACTGGCTGCCGACGAATTGGCGCTATTGTTGCCCAGGGCGGTATTGGCGGTTTTTTCCATGGCGGCCTTCCAGGCCACCCGTATCATCAGCTTGCTGCCACCGGTGCAACCACCCAGTTTGCTATCGTTGAAATTGATGGTGGAGGAAGCATTGCTGTCCCGACAGATAATGGCCCGCACATTGTTCTGGCTGCTGTCGGAGAATGCCGTGGCCAGGTTGTTCTTGAACTGGTACAGGTCGTAGGCGGCCATCTGTGCATTGGTGCATTGCGAGCCGGTCGCCGCATTGCACAGGGTGGACGGGACGGTGGTGTGGTCGCTGTAACTGGTTTCGACGTAGTTGGTCCAGTCTTCTGTCACGCTACCGCTGGCATTGATGCTGGCATAGGAATTGGCACGCATGGCATCGGCCACTTCGGCAGCCAGCATGGCGGCTACGCCTTGCTGCTCCGCCTCGCGCACGGTCTTGAGGGTACGGCCCTGCATGCCGGCCAGCGCCAGCATGCCGATACCGACAATCAGAATGGACATCAGCACTTCCAGCATGGTAAAGCCGGTCATTTTCTTCATGAGCAGGCTCCGCAACTGCTGTCGGTACTGCTATCACACGCCTTGCTGCGGCCGGAACCACTCACCAGAATGACGCGGCACAGATTATTGCTGGTGTCTTGCAACAACAGCTTGCGGCTATTGCCATCCAGCAAGCGGCCATCACTGCCAAAGGCCAACTGGTTGACGCTGGCCACCGGCGCGGTGGACATCACCAGATTGATGGCCGATGCATTGTTCATTTCGCCGTAGAAGGAAAAGCTCTTGATGGCTTCACCACTGTCATAGCTACCCATGGTGCCGGTGCTGATATTGTCGGCGTACACCAACTGCCCATAACCCCAGTTGTACTTGCTACTGGTTTGCGAGCTGAGGCAGCCGCTGATGCTCATGCTATTGGTATTGAGATTGGCCGAGCAGATGTAGACTGGCTGATTGCGACGCACGGCTTCGGTGCGGGCATAGTTGAAACCCGCCACGATGCGGTTGGCTTCGGTGGTGATCTTGTTATTGGCTACCAGGGTACGGAACTGGGGGACGGCAACAGCCATCATGATGGCGCCAACACCAACCGTCACCATCATCTCGACCAGAGTAAAACCCAGTCGTCGCTGGCGGGACGCTACTGTTTTTCCTGCTGGGAATTGGGGCATGGTGGTATGCATGGGCAAGTGGCGTGACGATGCACAGCCAGCGTACATCCCATTATCAATGCAATTGATCAATGTTACGCATTCTACATAGATAAAGACTATTTACAAGAATTTTCCTAAGGCAATCAAAGATGCATCTGTATTTTATATTTAACGGTCTGATTAATATTTGATAGATGACAATTCCAAGCATCGCAAATCAATAGAAAAACCCTTTAATTCTTACTGAATTATTCACATCCTGTTATCAAACCAAGTTCCTAGCCGCATGCGGCTTATTCTGTCATGCCTGCAATACAGTTCTTCCGTACAGGCCTGCCAGTCATCAGACCAGATAATTACAGCCCGCCCTCCTCTTGCATGGGCCAATCGGTACAACGCCCATCTTCCGTCGGAGCCATGACCAGGCCGCGTCAAAGATAGTCGCCACCCAAGCTGTAACCATATGCAGCGTATCAAGTTGCCATACCGCAGGATTTCAGCTTGCAGCAGACAGTAGGCCCACAAAAAACTTGCAAACTAGACGACTGGTCTAGTACTATCTCCCCATGTCACGTCCCAGCCAGTTTTCCGATACCCGCGAACACCTGCTTGCCACCGGTGAGTCCATCATCCTGGGCAAGGGTTTTTCTGCCGTAGGCCTGGCCGAAATCCTCGGCTGTGCCGGTGTGCCCAAAGGTTCGTTCTACCACTACTTCCGTTCCAAGGAAGGTTTCGGGGTGGAAATGCTGCGGCGTTACTTTGAACATTACGATGCGCGCCTGCTGGAAGCGCTGGACCCAAACCAGGGCGATGCACGCAGCTGCTTGCTGCGTTATTTCTCCGGCTGGCTGGACCGCCACCAGCAATGCGAAGAAGGCAATCAGAGCTGTCTGGCCATCAAGCTGGCGGCAGAAGTATCCGACCTGTCCGAACCGATGCGTGAAGCCTTGGCCGAAGGCATGGGCCGAGTAATTGTCCGCCTGGCCGACTGTATCCGCCGCGGCCAGCAGGAAGGCAGCTTGTGTACCCGGCTGTCAGCCGAAGACACCGCAGGCAGCCTGTACAGCCTGTGGGTGGGCTCCGCCCTGCTGTTCAAGGTGCAGCACACCCAGCAGCCCATGCTGCAGGCTCAGGCACTGACCGACGCCATGCTCAAGCCCGGTGACTGTCAGGCAGGCTGACGCAGCAACACGGATTTATCCTACCCGCCCCTGCGGCGGGTATTTTTGACACATCAACTAGACGACCGGTCTATTTATTTTCACCCACACGGGAGAATGCTTCATGAACAGCACACTGGAACTGATGCAGCAACATCGCAGTATTCGCAGCTATCAGGACAAGCCCATCCCCGCCGAGGTACTGGATGCGGTGCTGGACGCTGCCTGGAAAGGCCCCACTTCCATCAATGGCCAGCAGGTGTCCTTGGTGGTGGTGCAGGACGCAGCCCGCCGCCAGCAAATTGCCGCTCTCGCCGGAGGCCAGCCGTGGATTGCCCAGGCGCCGGTATTTGTCACCCTGGTGGTGGATTTCTACAAGACCCGCCTTGGCGTGGAAGCTGCCGGTGCCGAACAGGTGATTCAGGACAGCGTGGAAGGCTTTGCCGTCGGCGCCGTGGATGCCGGCATTGCGCTGGGCAACCTGATGACCGCCGCCCGCGCTGCCGGCCTGGGTGTGGTGCCGATTGGCGGCATTCGCCGCAATCCGCAAGCCATGATCGAGCTGCTGCAGTTGCCGGAATACACCTTCCCGATTGCTGGCGTGGTCATCGGCTATACCGATCAGGACAGCAGCATCAAGCCGCGCCTGCCGCGCGAGAGCTTTGTCCATCACGAGCACTACCAGGCTGCACAACTGCCGGAACAAATCCGCCAGTACGACCAGACACTGGCTAGCTACTGGCAGCAGATTGGCCGTCCGGATGGCCTGCCGTGGAGCGCCAATACCGCACAGTACTACCAGAACGTGTATTTCCCCGAAGTCGCCCCCGTCGCCCGCAAGCAGGGCTTTGGATTTGACCGTTGATCAACTTGTCTTTGCCTACAGGAAGAAGCTGAAATGAGTCTGGATAAACTGTTTACCCCGCTGCAAGTGGGTGCCGTCACCCTGAACAACCGCGTGGCCATGGCCCCGCTCACCCGCCTGCGCAATACCGAACCGGGCGATGTGCCCACCGATCTGTCGGTGCAGTACTACACCCAGCGCGCCAGCGCCGGGCTGATCATCGCCGAGGGCACCCACATCTCCCCTACCGCCAAGGGCTATGCCGGTGCGCCGGGCATCTATAGCGAAGAACAGGTTGCCGCCTGGAGCAAGGTAAACGCCTCGGTACATGCCGCTGGCGGCAAGACCGCGCTGCAGCTGTGGCATACCGGCCGCATCTCGCACCGCTCCTTGCAGCCGGATGGCGAAGCACCGGTAGCACCGTCCGCCATCCGCGCCGAGAGCAACACCAATGTGCGCCAGCCGGATGGCAGCCTGGCCCGCGTGCCCTGCGATGAGCCGCGCGCACTGGAAATTTCCGAACTGGCCGACATTCTGGAAGACTACCGCCGCGCCACCGACAACGCGCGCCGCGCCGGTTTCGATCTGGTGGAAATCCACGGTGCCCACGGTTATCTGCTGGACCAGTTCCTGTCGCCGGAAGCCAATGTGCGTACCGACGCCTACGGTGGCAGCGTGGAAAACCGCGCCCGCTTCCTGCTGGAAGTGGTGGATGCCGTGGTGGCTGAATGGGATGCCGAACACGTGGGCATCCGCATTTCGCCGCTGGGTGTGTTCAATGGTGTGTCCAATGTCGAGCAGCAAGACATCGCGCTGTACGTGATCGAACAGCTGGCCAAGCGCAAGCTGGCTTTCCTGCACATATCCGAGCCGGACTGGGCCGGTGGCCCGGCGCTGAGCGAAGCCTTCCGCCAGGAAATCCGCAAACGCTATCCGGGCGTGATCATCGCTGCCGGTGGCTATAGCGCGGAAAAAGCGGAAAAGCTGATTGGCGAGGGCTATATCGATGCAGTGGCCTTTGGCCGCAGCTATATCGCGAACCCGGACCTGGTGGAACGCCTGCAAGCCGGTGCCGCGCTGAACGCCCCGGATGCCTCCACCTTCTACGGTGGCGATGCCAAGGGCTACACCGACTACCCGACGCTGTAAGCCTGACTGAACACTGACAACAAGCGTCCGGGCTGGCCTACGCCGCCCGGACCACCCCATACGAGAAGGCACACCATGAAAAAAGTCCTGTTTGTCCTCACCAGCCACGACACCCTGGGCAATACCGGCCACAAAACCGGTTTCTGGATCGAAGAATTCGCCGCACCCTATTACGCGCTGGCCGACAAGGGGGTAGCCATCACCCTGGCCTCGCCCAAGGGTGGCCAGCCGCCGATCGACCCCAAGAGCGCCGACCCGGCCTTCAGCACCCCGGCCACCGAACGCTTCAATCAGGATGCTGCCCTGCAAGCCGTACTGGCCAATACCGTAGCCCTGGACAGCGTAAAAGCCGATGATTTTGACGCCGTGTTCTACCCCGGCGGCCATGGCCCGCTGTGGGACCTGGTCGATAACAGCGCATCCATTGCACTAATCGAAGCCTTTGTTGCCGCCAGCAAGCCGGTGGCTGCCGTCTGCCATGCCTCGGCCGTGCTGGTGAATGCGCGTGATGCCGCGGGCCAGCCACTGGTGGCCGGGCGCAAGGTCACCGGTTTTTCCAATACGGAAGAAGATGCCGTACAGCTGACCGACATCGTGCCGCTGCTGGTGGAAGACGCGCTGCAAGCCAAGGGTGGCATTTATGAAAAAGGCCCGGACTGGGGCGTATTCGTGCGAGAAGACGGCCTGCTGATTACCGGCCAGAACCCGGCCTCGTCCGAACTGGTGGCAGACAAGCTGCTGGCCCGGCTGAACGGCTGATTCTGAATCAGAGGGCGGACAGGCAGCGCAGCACCGCAGGTTCCAGCGTAAAGCGGGCCGGTGCCTGCCCTACCAGTTCGCCATCCACCTCCAGCGGGCAGTTCTGCCCCTCCACCAGCAGGCTGCGCACACTCAGATAACGCACCCGCTCGTCCAGCACCGGCTGCGCCTTGCGCAAGCTGGGCAGATGCCGCAAAAAGTCCAGCCCGCCACCGCGCTTGATCATTACCACTTCCAGCAGGCCATCATCCAGCCGTGCCAGTGGCGCAATGCCCAGCCCGCTGCCGAAATAACGGCCATTGGCCACACACAGGCTGAGAAAATCACCGCTGATGACTTCGCCATCACCCAGTGTCAGTTGCATGCGGCGCGGCCGGTAACGCAGCAAGGTCAGCAGGATGGACAGATAGAACGCCACACTGGCCGGCAGCCAGCCGGGCAGACGGCGCACCTGCTGGACAATGGCCGAGCTGATACCCAGCGAGGCGATATTGCCAAACCAGATTACCCGCTCACCGTCAGTACCTGGCAGGCTGAGCCGCCCCAGGTCGATACGGCGCACCCGCTGGCTGGCAATCAGCTGTTCCAGTTGCTCCAGTGAATCGCTCACCCCCAGCGAACGGACAAAATCATTACCGGTGCCAAACGGTAGCGCCCCCACCGCCACCCGCTCACGCGCGGCAGCATCCGCCCGCATCACGCCATTGATCACCTCGTGGATGGTGCCATCTCCCCCCACGGCAATCAGGTAATCACAGCCCTGCCGGACGGCTTGCAGCGCCATGTCTTCGGCACTCACCGCCGAGGTAGTGATGTGGATATCCACCTGGTAATGTGCAGCAAAACGTTGCAACAGGCGGTCGGGCAGGCTGCGCGGACAACGCAGGCCATGCAGGATGAAAACCAGCCGGGTCTGAGCCATAACGAGACTATTGGAAATTAACTGTTGGATTATCAGACAGAACATCGGCTTTTGACACCAGAATGACTTGCTCTGCCAGCACTGCCACCCGCACAGCTGTCAGTAAAATCAATGCACTAATCGCGGTGGGCAACTGGCTGGCCGCACGGTTTTCTGATAAATTACGCGGTTTTGCTGCGCCGCATTCTGGCTGCCAGTACCTGCCGGGTGAGACCGATCCCGCGTGCGTACTGCCACCGCAACCGCACCTTGCAGCGCAAGGCCGGGCAAGCTGCGCCAGCACCACTGCCTCGACTGTTTATCGATGGATCACGCCATGACACCGAATACCACCAAGACCGCGGAAAAAGCACTGGTCGTGCTGTCCGGCGGCCAGGACTCCACCACCTGCCTGTACTGGGCGCTGCAGAAGTTCGGCGCAGCCAATGTGGAAGCCGTCACCTTTGACTACGGCCAGCGCCACCGCGTGGAGCTGGACTGCGCGCGCAAGATTGCCGCCATGGCTGGCGTGCGCCAGACCGTACTACCCATCGACACCTTCGCCGCCATCGGTGGCAATGCGCTGACCGATGACAGCATTACGCCGGAGGAAGGCAGCCGCGACGACGACGCCCTGCCCAACACCTTCGTGCCCGGCCGCAACCTGATTTTCCTCACTTTTGCCGCTGCCTTCGGTTACACCCGCGGTGCCCGTCACATCGTCACCGGGGTGGCACAGACCGACTACTCCGGCTACCCGGACTGCCGCGAGAACACCCTGCAGGCACTGCAACTGGCGGTGCGCCTGGGCATGGACAGCCGTGTCGAGCTGCATACCCCGCTGATGTATCTGAGCAAGGCCGAAACCGTCACCCTGGCGCAGCAAGTAGGCGCCATGGAAGCACTGGCCTGGAGCCACACCTGCTACAACAGCGCGGTGCCGCCTTGCGGTCATTGTGCTTCCTGCGAGCTGCGCGCCAAGGGCTTTGCCGAGGCTGGCGTGGCCGACCCGCTGATCGAACGCTGCAGCAAGGAGGCATGACATGCATGCATCCTGCCTGCTGGCCGGTGGCCGCTTTGAAGCCGCCCGCCGTGTTGCCGGTGACGAACACCGCCTGAACGGCCTGCACGGTCACAGCTTCCGCGTGCTGGCTCGTGCCGATGTCACCCACATCGAACAGGCCGAACTGCACACCGCGCTGGCCCAGGTTCTGGCCCCGCTTGACTATGCCGACCTCAACCAGCAACTGCCACAATGTGACGACCTGAGCCTGGCCCGGCACATCAAGGACGCGCTGAACTGCCCTGCTGCCCTGCTGCTGCAAAGCGCACCGGAACGCGGCGTGATGCTGGAAAACGGCACGGCGCTGCACTGGATTGCCGCCAGCTTCGAGGCCGCCCACCACCTGCCCCACGTACCGGCTGGTCACAAATGCGGCCGCCTGCATGGCCACGGTTTTGGCGTGCGCATCGTGGCCGATGCCCGCCAGCACAGCCAGGCCCAGCTGGAAGCCGCCTGGGCACCGTTGTTCCTGCGACTGAATCACCGCTACCTCAATGACATCGCCGGGCTGGAAAATCCTACCAGTGAAGTGATTGCCGCCTGGCTGTACCACGCGCTGCAAGACGCAGGCCTGACAGGCCTGGCCTGGGTGGAAGTCCGCGAAACCCATACTGCGGGCAGCCAGTTCGATGGCAAGCGCTTCCGCATCTGGAAAGAACAGCGCTTTGAAAGCGCAGTACCGTTCGACAGCAATGGCAACTACACCGGCCACAGCTATCTGGTACGGCTGATGCTCACCGGCAGCCTGGACCGCACCATGGGCTGGCTGCTGGACTTTGGCGATGTCAAAGACCGCTTCAAGCCCATCTACCGGCAGCTGGACCACAACCCGCTGGAGAAGCTGGCTGGCGTGCGTGACGGCCACAGCCAGTCGGTGGCCGAATGGGTGCATGCCCATCTGTCGCCGCTGGTACCGGAGCTGGCACGCATCGACCTGATGGAAAACGACCATCAGGGGGTGTCGCTGCTGTTCCATGACGATATGCGCTGGCCGCTGCTGCAAGGGGAATGAAGATGTACACGGTAAAGGAAATCTTCTACACCCTGCAGGGTGAAGGCCGACAAGCTGGCCGCGCCGCCGTGTTTTGCCGTTTTAGCGGCTGTAATTTGTGGTCTGGCCGCGAGGAAGACCGCAGCAAGGCGGTATGCCAGTTCTGCGATACCGACTTTGTCGGCACCGGCCCGGATGGCGGCAAGTTTGCCACCGCCGCCGAACTGGCCGCCCGCATTGCCAGCGAATGGCCGGCAGGCAGTGGCGGCACACCTTATGTGGTGTGTACCGGTGGTGAGCCGCTGTTGCAGCTGGATGCCGCGCTGATTGAGGCCCTGCACGCCGAAGGCTTTGAAATCGCAGTGGAAACCAATGGCACCATCGCCGCCCCGGCAGGTATTGACTGGATCTGCGTCAGCCCCAAGGCCGGCGCACCGCTGCTGCAAACCAGCGGGAATGAATTGAAGCTGGTTTACCCGCAAGCCACCCAGTTGCCGGAAACCGTCGCCCATTTGCAGTTTGACACCTTCTACCTGCAACCAATGGATGGCCCGGAGCTGGCCGCCAACACCCGCGCCGCCATTGCCTACTGCATGGCACACCCGCGCTGGCGGCTATCGGTGCAGACACACAAGGTGGTCAACATCCGTTAAACCGTCGGGCGCACAGTCGCCCGATTTTTTTTGCCTGATCGTGTAAGAAACCCTCCATGATGCCGACAGATGCTGCAGAGACGGTCACGCAGCAGGCCGGCAGAAAAGCATTTAACTTATTGCAACAGCAGCCAATGGCAGCGAAATGCAAATAATTTCAAAATATTTTCTGCCAGTGTGTAAGAAAGCCCCCGCCCGTGCGACTGACTCCTGAAACCCGGCACTTGCCGCTTACCCCCGACAGGAGATTGACATGAACGCTTCCAAGACTCTGCTTGCTTCCGCCATGGGCGCTGTTGTTACCCTGGCTGCTCTGGCTGCGGCCCCCGCCCAGGCCGCAGAACAGGAAAAATGCTATGGCGTGGCCATGGCCGGCATGAACGACTGTGCCTCCGCCACCGGCGCACACGGCTGCAAAGGCCAGGCCATGGTGGACAAGGACCCGGGTGACTGGAAGCTGGTTGCCAAGGGCAGCTGCCAGCAAATGGGTGGCAATACCATGGCACCAATGAAACAATAAGCAGTCTATTGCTAACCATGCACACGCCAGGTAGCCCGCCGGGCTACCCTGCCCAGCACATACAGCTCACCATAAAACCCGTTTGAACCTACCCCAAAGGAGAACCACCATGAATGCTTCCAAAGCCCTGCTCGCTTCCGCCCTGGGTGCCGTTGTCGCCATGGGCGCCCTTAGCGCCACCCCGGCTGCCGCCGCAGAAAAAGAAAAATGTTTCGGCATTGCCCAGGCTGGCAAGAACGACTGCGCCTCCGGCGCCCACTCCTGCGCAGGTCAGGCCACCAAGGACAAGGACCCCGGTGACTGGAAATACGTCGCCAAGGGCAGCTGCGAAAAAATGGGCGGCAAACTGGGCAAGTAAGCCCGGCCACGCTTCTCTTAACCTTGATCACTGAAGCCAGACCATGACCCACTCCACCCTCCCTGCCGTTGCCGGCATCGGCCTGCGCGCCCCCCACTATCGCCAGGTGCTGGACACCCTGCCGCCACTGGGCTGGGTGGAGGTTCATAGTGAAAACTTCTTTGATGGCGGCATGCCGCTGGCCATGTTGCAGCGGGTGGCGGAACACTATCCGCTGTCGCTGCACGGCGTGGGCCTGGGGCTGGGTTCGCTGGTGCGCCCGGACGGAGAACATCTGGCTGCGCTCAAGCGATTGGTGGATGCCATCCAGCCAGCGGCGGTATCGGAACACCTGTCTTTCAACCACAGTGCGCAGCGTTATGTGAACGACCTGCTGCCCATTCCTTACACCAGCGCAGCGCTGGAGGTGATTGCCAGCCATGTGGGGGAAACCCAGGACGCGCTGGGCCGGCCCGTCTTGCTGGAAAACCTGTCCAGCTATGTGGAATACCCCGGCAACGAAATGAACGAAGGCGAGTTTCTGGCCGAGCTGGTAAAGCGCACCGGTTGCGGCCTGCTGCTGGACGTCAACAATCTCTACGTCAATGGCATCAATCTGGGAACCGACGTGCAGGCCGTGCTGGCCGCCCTGCCCGCTGCTGCCATTGGCGAAATCCATCTGGCAGGCTATAGCGAACGCGACGGCATGCTGGTGGATACCCACAGCCAGCCGGTACACCCCGGCGTATGGCAGCTGTATGGCCAGGTCATCAAGCAGTTGGGCCCACGCCCGACGCTGATCGAGTGGGATCTGGACATTCCGCCACTGGACACGCTGCAAGCCGAAGCCGCCAAGGCCGACACCATCCTGCAAGGAGCGCGTCATGACGCCTGAAGCACGCTGGCAGGCCGAGCTGCTGGAACTGATTGCCCGGCAAGAGCAGCAGCCGGATGACACACTGGGCTTGAATGCGGCCGGGCTGGCGGTTTACCGCAACAACTACCGGCTGGGCCTGATGGACACCTTGAAAATGATCTACCCGGTATGCGGGCAAATCGTCGGCGAGGAATTCTTCACCGGGCTGGCACGCGAATACAGCAAACGCCATGCCTCGCACAGCGGCAACCTGCACAGCTATGGCGCAGCATTCGGTGATTTCCTGCAAGGTTTTCCACCAGCGCAAACCCTGCCTTATCTGGCCGATGTCGCCCGGCTGGAATGGGCGGTGCATCGCAGCTATTACGCCATCGACCAGCAGCCACTGGCCGCGACGGCGCTGGCGGATGTCCATCCGGATCAATTCGGCCAGCTGCGCTTTACCCTGAGCGAGAGCAGCCGCGCACTGTCATCGCCCTGGCCAGTGGTTGCCATCTGGCAAGGACACCAGCCCGGCCAGACGCTGAATGTAGACCTTGAGTCCGGTGGCGAACAGGCACTGGTCAGCCGCCACGCAGGCAAGGTCCGCGTGCAAGCCCAAACCGCAGGCATGGCTGCACTATTGCTGGCTCTGCAACAGGGCTTGCTGCTGGAAGAAGCAGCCGGACGGGCCTTGTCGGCAGAAGCCGGTTTCGACCTGCAAGCCGGGCTGGCCCACCTGTTTGCCGACGGCCTGCTCAGCCACTACCAACTGTAAACCAAGGCTTGTTCACCATCCGCCTGCCTGGCGGAGGGGCGCGGCTTGACCATTCCACGGGAGACCAACCATGCAAGTACTCAGACAAAAACTGCTGCCACTGCAGCAGCTGTTCGACCAGGCCAGTCATGCTGCCCGCCCGCTGGTGCTGCTGCTGTTCCGGCTATGGGTGGCAAATGTATTTTTCAAGTCCGGCCTTACCAAGCTGGAGGACTGGGATACCACCTTGCTGCTGTTTTCCAATGACTACCATGTACCACTGCTGCCGCCTGCGCTGGCTGCGGTGATGGGCACCTTTGGCGAAACCGTGTTTTCCAGCCTGCTGGTCGTCGGGCTGTTTGGCCGCTTTGCCGCCGCCGGGCTGTTCGTGGTCAACCTGATGGCCGTCATCAGCTATCCGGACCTTACCGATGTCACCCGCCAGTTCCATTACTACTGGGCCATGCTGCTGCTGGCACTGTTTGCCTTCGGCCCGGGATGCCTGTCACTGGATGCCGCCTGGCAACGCTGGCACCAGCGTCGCAAAGGACATTGAAGCCACAGCGCCGGATGGGGACACATCCCCATTCCGGCTGTCCGCCTGCAAGTGGCATAATGGCGTATTGCCCATCAGACTGCTTGTACGCCCATGTCCATCACCCTCGTCATTCAATCCCCCCGTCTCGACAGCCGCGAACTGCAGGAACTGGCCACGCTGGCCGGTGCCAGCGGCATTCAGCAGCCCAGCCCCGACGTGGCCAGACTGGTAGACGCCGACCCGGCCAGCCGCGATGCCATCAGCGCCTGCTGCCAGACCCTGGGCTATGACTTTGCCTTTGTCGACAGCAGCCTGAAACTGGCCGACTTCGGCCTGCTGGTGTCCGATATGGACTCGACGCTGATCACCATCGAATGCATTGATGAAATTGCCGACATGCAAGGCATCAAGCCGCAAGTAGCCGCCATTACCGAACGCTCGATGCGTGGCGAGCTGGATTTCTCCGCCTCGCTGCGCGAACGGGTTGCCTTGCTGGCCGGCCTGTCGGAAAGCGCGCTGGAAAAGGTGTATCAGGAACGCCTGCAACTGAGCCCCGGCGCGGAAAAACTGCTGGCACGCTGCAAGGAAAACGGCATCCGCTTCATGCTGGTTTCCGGCGGCTTCACCTTCTTTACCGAACGGCTGAAACAACAACTGGGACTGGACTATGCTTACGCCAACCAGCTGGAAGTGGTGGACGGCAAGCTGACCGGCCGCGTGGTGGGCGATATCGTGGATGCCGCCGCCAAGCAGCGCCTGCTGATCGAAAAGCGCACAGAACTTGGCTTGCGTCCGGAACAGGTGATTGCCATGGGTGACGGTGCCAACGACCTGCTGATGCTGGGTGAAGCCGGCGTGGGCGTGGCCTACCGCGCCAAACCGGTGGTACAGGCCAAGGCCGATGTCGCCATCAATGTCGTGGGACTGGACGGCGTGGCCAAGCTGTTCGCCTGATCCGTTCCCACCGGGAGATCACCATGCACCTGCTGCCCGCACTGGACAGTGCCAGCTTTGATGCCCACCTGCCCTTGCAGGTGCAATTGCTGAACGACACGCAGTGCTCTGCGGCCCGCCAGCGGGAAACCCGGCTGGCGCTGCGGGTGCTGGCCGCACCGAGCGAGACTCCGGAAGAACCGGACCCGATGCTGATGCGTCTGGAAGCCAAGCTGGACCTGGCACTGGAAATTGCCCTGCTCGGCCATCATCCGGACCGCCCGCCGCTCACCCCCTGCCGACTGGGACTGGACAGCATTGCCTGGCTGTCCGACCACCCCTGGCGGGTGGGCGACGCGGTACAGATTGCCCTGATGCCCAATCCCGATTCGGCGCTGATGCTGTTTCTGGCGGCACATATCGAAGAACAGCACCCCACACCTGACGAGTCCTACGCCATCATCGCCCGCTTGCAGCTGCCACAGGACGAACAGACCCAACCCTTATGGGAACGCTGGGTGTTTCGCCGGCATCGGCGGGCCATTCTGGAACGCTGAAACCGTCCCGCTGCATTCCACTGCAATCGGCAGCCAAGTGGAATAGACTGGAATGCCCGGCACCACGCCCTTATGCCACGCCCTTCTGCAAGGATGTCGCCATGGCCAGCCCGTTTACCCTCCAAACGCTAATCGACACCGTACAGGGTGGGCTGTTGCTGGTGCAGCCGGACAGCGGCCAGATCATCGCCGCCAACCAGCTGGCGGCCATCTTGCTGGCCATGCCCCACCCCAGCCTGCAAGGTCGTCCGTTCAGCCAGTTCCTGCCCCAGGCAGAAGACAGCAGCACCCTGCGCCATCTGCTGGCGCAACAAGGCATGATCTACAACCTGCCATTCCGCTTGATCAGCGCCACCGGTCGGCCGATTGAAGTGCAACTGTCCTTGCGCGAAATCCAGCTGGCCGAGCAAACCTGCCTGGTCATCAGCTTTGGCGACCGTAGCGAAAGCCATCAGATGCGCCAGTTGATGAAGCTGGAACACCAACTGCTGCAGCGCGCACTCAATATGTTGAAAAGCATGAACCAGGACACATCAATCCAGCTGGAGGATGACCAGCTGATGGGTGTGGTCAGCATCCAGCAACTACTTGGCAACGCCCATGCCGAAACCGGCCGCATCCGGCGCTATGGCGGTGCGCTTGCCGGCATGCTGGTGCAAATCATCAATCTGCCACCACGGGATGACGACGCCGCACGGCGCCAGTTGCTGAGGCTGGCGGGCAGCCTGTGCGTACAGGGAACGCGCGACAGCGATCAGGTGGCACACCAAAGGGAAGATGCCTTTCTGGTGTTGATGCCCAATACCACTCTGGATGGCGCTCAGGAAGTGGCACAGCGCCTGCTGCAGGTGCTGGGCCAACTGGTGTATCGCAATCAGGAGCAGGAATGTCCGGTAGAAGTCTGTATCGGCCTGAGTGCATTGCGGACGGCAGAAAGCGCCCCCAATGCCATGTTCCAGCGCCTCGAGGACGCCCTGGAACAAGCCCGGCAGGCTGGCCGCAACCGGATCAGCCGCCAGGCCTGAGTCAGGCAAGAAATTGCATGCCCGCGCTCAGACGGTTTGCTTTGCCATCAGACCATCCAGCAGTTTCTGGTGAATGCCACCAAAACCGCCGTTGCTCATCACCAGGATATGATCGCCGCTGCGCGCTTCGGCCAGAATGGCGGCCAGCAGCGCATCCAGCTGGTCGAAGGTTTCCGCCTTGTCCCCCATGGGCAGCAAGGCTTCAGCCGGGCTCCAGTTAAGACCGGCGGCCGAGCAGAACACCCGGTCGGCCAGTGCCAGCGAAGCAGGCAGTGCGTCTTTCATGGTACCCAGCTTCATGGTGTTGGAGCGCGGTTCCAGCACCGCCAGAATGCGCGCATCCCCCACATGGCGGCGCAAGCCTTCCAGCGTGGTGGCAATGGCGGTGGGGTGATGGGCAAAGTCGTCATACACGGTGACACCCGCCACCTTGCCGCGCACTTCCATGCGGCGTTTTACATTGTCAAAGCGTGCCAGCGCGGCGATGGCATCGCGCACGGCCACCCCGGCGTGGCGAGCGGCGGCAATGGCAGCCACCGCATTCAGGCGGTTGTGTTCACCCATCAGTGTCCACTCCACCCGGCCTTGCAGCTGGCCATGCAGCAATACATCGAAGTGGCCATTGGCATCCGGCTCGCCCGCTTGCCAGCCATCAGCCACGCCGAATGCTTCCACCGGCGTCCAGCAGCCACGCTCCAGCACGCGGCTCAGGCTGGCCTCGCGGCCATTATTGACAATCAGGCCTTGTGCCGGGATGGTGCGTACCAGGTGATGGAATTGCGTCTCGATAGCCGCCAGATCAGCGAAGATGTCCGCATGATCGTATTCCAGATTATTCAGGATGGCAGTACGCGGCCGGTAGTGGACAAACTTGGAACGCTTGTCGAAGAAAGCGGTGTCGTATTCATCCGCCTCGATCACAAAGAAGGGGCTGGTGCTGGCCGGGTCCTGCGCCGGACGACCGGGCAGGCGGGCAGACACGCCAAAGTTCTGCGGAATGCCGCCAATCAGGAAGCCCGGAGCCAGGCCGGCGTCTTCCAGAATCCACGCCAGCATGGAGCTGGTGGTAGTCTTGCCGTGCGTGCCGGCTACGGCCAGCACCCATTTGTCGTGCAGCACGTTTTCCGCCAGCCACTGCGGGCCGGAAATATAAGGCAGGCCACGATTGAGGATTTCCTCCATCAGCGGCTTGCCACGGGTCACTACATTGCCCACCACATACATGTCGGCACCCAGCTCCAGCTGCTCGGCCCCGAATCCCTGGGTCAGGGTGATGCCCATGGCCTCCAGCTGGGTACTCATCGGAGGATAAACATTGGCATCGCAACCGGTAACGGTATGGCCTGCCTGTTTGGCGATGGCAGCGATGCCGCCCATGAAGGTGCCGCAAATGCCCAGAATGTGGATGTGCATGTGAGTGAATGCTGTGTTAACCGCGAGGGGGCTATTATAACGCTGCATTGGCCTTATATTTCACTCTGTTCACACGCGGCCCATGGCCCGTCCATCATTCAAGCCGGAGACGCTGGGCAAGCGGGCCGGCAGTTCAGGAGAAAACGCATGCGCCACGATATCGTGATTCAACAACCGGCCAGCCCTGTGCAACTGATGTTGCTGTTCCATGGCGTGGGTGGCAGCCCGGAAAGCATGGCGGAATTGGGACGCTATCTGGGCAAGAGCTTTCCGCAGGCGCTGATTGTCAGCGTAGCCGGAGCGGATGAGAGTGACCTTGGTCAGGGTTTCCAGTGGTTTTCGGTACAGGGCGTCACCGAGGAAAACCGCTTGCAACGGGTAGCCGCCGCCCTGCCCGGCTTTGTCGCCGCAGTGGAATACTGGCAGCAACAGAGCGGCCTTGGGCATGCGGCCACCGCGCTACTGGGCTTCAGCCAGGGCGCCATCATGGCACTGGAAGCCGCAGCAGCCTACCCGGCGCTGGCCAGCCGGGTGCTGGCCTTCAGCGGTCGCTTTGCCAGCCTGCCGGCGCATGCGTTACCGCAAACTACCATCCACCTGTTCCATGGCAAGGCCGACCCGGTGATACCGTATGTACACAGTGTGCGGGCAGCGGAACACCTGATTGCACTGGGTGGTGATGTGACGGCAGAAATCGAGCCTTTCGTCGGCCATCAGCTGCATGAAGACCTGCTGGAAAAAGCGGTGGAATACCTGCAATCGCATATTCCCAAGCATGTATGGGATGAGGCGCTGTCCGCCACGCCACCACAGGGCAGCATCAAACCGCATTGATGTCACGGCGAGCCGCCAGCACGGAGACTCGCCGTTCTTGCTTCAGAAAAACAGCCAGGTCATCAGGACAAACAAGGGCAACAGGATGCTGACCGACCACAGCATGTAGCCAAAGAAGCTGGGCATGGCCACGCCGCGCTGCTCGGCAATGGCTTTCACCATGAAGTTGGGGGCATTGCCGATATAGGTATTGGCCCCCATGAATACCGCACCCATGGAAATGGCCAGCAGGGTTTGCGCCAGCGGCCCCATCAGCGTCACCGCATTACCGTCTGCCAGATTGAAGAACACCAGATAGGTGGGCGCATTGTCCAGGAAGCTGGATAGCAAGCCGGTCATCCAGAAATACATGCCATTCACCGGCTGGCCATCCGCCCCGGACACCGCATGCACCAGAGCTGCAAGCTGGCCGCTGCTACCGGCACGCAAGATGGCAATGGCCGGGCCGATGGTGATGAAGATGCCGGCAAACAGCTTGCCCACTTCCAGAATCGGGTCCCAGTTGAATTCATTGCCAGCACGCACCTGCTTGGGCGTCAGCCACAGCGAAGCCAGCGCCAGCAACAGCAGCAAGCCGTCGCGTACCAGGTTTTGCAGCTCGGCATGCACACCGGCCAGTTCCAGGTGAATACCCGGCTGCCAGAATCCGGACAGCAATACCGCCCCCACCACACCGGCCAGCAGGAAAAAATTACGCTTGCCATACAAGCGCAAGGGCTGATCGTGATGCGGCTTGAATTCTTCGTCTTCACGGCGGTAGAAATGGCTGTCCAGCAAGAAGAACACCAGCAACAAGGCGGCAGACATCGTCAGCACCGGCAGCAACATGTGCAGGAAGGTCCAGCCGAACGTTACCCCCTTGAGGAAACCCAGAAACAGCGGCGGGTCCCCCAGCGGGGTCAGGCCACCACCAACATTGGCCACCAGGAAGATGAAAAACACCACCACATGCACCCGGTGCTTGCGGTTGTCATTGGCCTTCAGCAAGGGACGAATCAGCAGCATCGCTGCCCCGGTGGTGCCCATGATGGAAGCCAACGCCGTGCCGATGGCCAGGATGGCGGTGTTGACCCTGGGTGAACCATGCAGGCTGCCCCCCACCAGAATGCCGCCCGACACGGTATACAAGGCCAGCAGCAGCATGATGAAGGGAATGTATTCGCTCACCAGCGCATGCACGATCAGGCTGATGGAACTACTCACCCCGAAGCTGGCGGTAAACGGCAGCAGGAACAAAACCGTCCAGCAGGCGGTGATCTTGCCGAAATGGTGGTGCCAGAAGCCCGGAGCAAAAATAGGGAACAAGGCAATGGACAACAGGATGCCGGCAAAAGGCAGCACCCAGGCCAGGCTGAGCGTGCCGCCATCCAGGTCGGCAGCCTGTGCCAGCGCAGGCAGGGTCAGCAGCGGCAGGAAAAGCAGATAGCGCAGTGCGTTAGGCATTGAAGCTCCGTGAATACCGCGTATACATGAAAAAGGCCGGAACAGCGTCTCCGGCCCCTTGTTGCCCGACAGCGCGGGCCATGCAGCCGGACGCCTTACAGGCTGCCCTTCTGGATGAACTCGATCTTATAGCCATCCGGGTCTTCCACGAAAGCAATCACGGTGGTGCCGTGTTTCATCGGGCCGGCCTCACGTACCACCTTGCCGCCCTTGGCACGCACCGCGTCACAGGCCTGATAGGCATCTTCCACGCCGATGGCGATGTGGCCGAAGGCGTTACCCGGTTCATAGCTGTCGGTATCCCAGTTGTGGGTCAGTTCCAGCACGGTATGGTCGGCTTCGTCACCGTAACCGACAAAGGCCAGGGTAAAGCGGCCCTCCGGGTAATCCTGACGGCGCAGCAGGCGCATGCCCAGCACGTCCTGATAAAACGCCAGCGAACGTTCCAGATTGCCGACGCGCAGCATGGTGTGCAGAAATTGCATGTTGTGGACTCCTGTGAAATTGAAGAGCGGCCGCCACCGGCTGACCGGTCGCACCGGACCTGGCGCGGGGTTAACCAAAGCGGAACAGGCTAGCACCCTGTTGTTTCAACCAATGACGTGCATTCTGCCAATCGGGAAACAGGCGGGCGGTTTCCTGCCAGAAGGCCGCCGAATGGTTCATGTGCTGCAAATGGGCCAGCTCGTGGGCCAGCACATAATCGATGATGGCGAGCGGTGCCTGCACCAGTCGCCAGTTAAGGCGGATATCGCCCCGGGCGGTACAACTCCCCCAGCGGGTACGGGCTGATGACAGCGAAAGCTTGCCTGGCGGACGCGGACAGTGTGACTGCATTTGCGCCATGCGCTGGGCAAACAGCAACTGTGCCTGGCGCTTGAGCCAGCCAGCTACCACGGCCTGCAGGCCGGCCTCGTCATCCGGCGCTACGCCGGAGACTTGCAGTACATCGCCATCCAGCCTGGCACTGCGCCGCATTCCGGCTACCCGCTGCAGGCTGATGGGCCGTCCCAGCAAGGTTAAACCTGTCTGATCGGACAGTTGCTGTTTTTGTTCCCGCTGCATCAGCACATGGCGAGCAATCCAGTTACGCCGCGCCTGCAACACCTCGTGCAGGCGGGCATGGGTAACGCGCGGGTGGGCAATCAGCTCCACCCGGCCATCGGCAATGCGGATGCCGATGCTTTTGCGCACCCGGCGTACCAGGTGCACATCCACCGCGCCATCAGGCAGCGGCAGGACGGTCCAGGCGGCGGCGCTTGTCATCGGGATGGGCAAAGGGGCCGACACCGCCGATTTCCTGCTGGCGCGCTTCAATCCACTGCTGCGCCTGCTGGGTCATGGCTTCGGGGCCGACACCGTCTTGCGGATAGATGGCCGGGCCAATCACCACGGTGATTTCGCCCGGATATTTCAGGAAGGCATTACGCGGCCAGAATTCGCCGGCATTGTGCGCCACCGGCACCAGCGGCATGTCCAGCTGGCGCGACATGCGTGCCGCACCATGCTTGTACTTGCCTGCCACGCCCGGCTTGGTACGCGTGCCTTCCGGAAACACGGTAATCCAGAAGCCGTGCTTCTTGCGCTCCAGCCCCTGCTTGAGCATGCGGTCGTTGGCGCGGGCCCGGTCGGAACGGTTGATGGCAATCGGGTTCATCAAGGCCAGGCCCCAGCCGAAGAAGGGCAGCCACAGCAGCTCGCGCTTGGCCACGTAAATCTGCGAAGGGAAGATTTTCTGCAAGGCCAGGGTTTCCCAGCCGGACTGGTGCTTGGAACAAATGATGGAGGGCACCGACGGCATGTTTTCCGCCCCGATCACCTTGTATTTCAGCCCCACCACATGCACCAGCAGCCACAGCATGATCTTGGCCCAGCTCTCGCCAAACACATGGCGGGTACGGCGCGGCAGCGGCGCAGCAATGAACAGGCCGAGAAAGCACAGCGGCGTGACAATCAGCAGCAACAGCCAGTAAATCAGGTTACGAATCCAGATCATGGGTTAATTCAGCCTCACAACAAACCACTTCAGGAATTGATCAGGTGTTCTGCCGCATCAAACAGGTCGTCGAACACCAGCGTGCCTTCGGGCAAACCACCCTTCTCCAGGGTTTTCATGCCTTTGCCGGTACGCACCAGGATGGGTTGGCCGCCAACAGCCGCCACCGACTCCAGATCACGCAGGCTGTCGCCAATCAGCGGCAGGCCCTGCAATTTGACATTGAAGCGCTCGGCCAGCTCCAGCACCATGCCCGGCAACGGCTTGCGGCATTCACAGCCGTGATCCGGCCCGTGCGGGCAATAGGCCACGGCATCGATACGGCCACCGGCCTGACCCACCAGGCGGTGCATCTTCTCATGCATGGCGTTGAGCGCATGCACATCGAACAGACCACGCGCCAGACCGGACTGATTGGTGGCCACCACCACGCGCCAGCCCGCCTGGGTCAGGTTGGCTATCGCTTCCAGACTGTGCGGCAGCGGTACCCATTCCATGGTGTTCTTGACGAAATCATCGCGGTCTTCATTGATGACGCCGTCGCGATCCAGGATGACAAGTTTCATGGTTTTCCTTGGGAGGGAGCATCAATCCGGCCGGTAAACACGCGACCCTGCCGGATTGATACAGGCAATAACTGCGCCAGCCAGCCCGTCACGGGCCGGCCAGACGCTTAATCCGCCAGCAGCGAGATATCCGCCACGCGGTTGAACAGGGCCGCCAGGCGGGCCAGCAAGGCGATACGGTTGGCACGCACGGCCAGGTCGTCCGCCATCACCATCACACCATCAAAGAAGGCATCCACCGGTGCCTTCAGGCTGGAGAGCTGCGCCAGCGCACCGGCAAAGTCGTGGGCGGCAAACTTGGCGTCCACCTGCGGTGCCAGCTCGGTCACGGCAGCGTACAGGGCCTGCTCGGCGGCTTCGCTCAGCAAGGCCGGGTTGACCGAACCCACTTCGCCTTCCACCTTCTTCAGGATGTTCTTCACCCGCTTGTTGGCGGCGGCCAGGGTAGCGGCTTCCGGCAGTGCCTTGAAGGCAGCCACCGCGGCCAGTACGGCCGGTACTTCGTTCAGGGTGGACGGAGCGAGCGCCAGCACGGCTTCCACTTCGTCGGCCTGATAGTCGGCCGCCAGGTAGTTCTTCAGGCGGTCCATCATGAAGGCAAACACTTCATCAGCCGTGGTGGCGGACAGCTTGCCTGCCGGGAAGGCAGCAGCCACTAGCGTCAGCAGGGCCTTGAGGTCCAGCTTGGCTGCCAGTGCCATGCGCAGCACGCCAAGGGCCGCGCGACGCAGTGCGTACGGGTCCTTGTCGCCAGTCGGAATCAGGCCGATGCCCCAGATGCCGACAATGGCTTCCAGCTTGTCGGCCAGTGCCACGGCAGTGGCAATGTCGCCCTGCGGCAGGCTGTCACCGGCAAAGCGCGGGTGGTAGTGGCCTTCGATGGCAGCGGCAACTACCTCACTTTCGCCGTCGTGCTGGGCGTAGTACATGCCCATCACGCCTTGCAGCTCGGGGAATTCACCCACCATGTCGGTAACCAGGTCGGCCTTGGCCAGCAAGGCGGCACGCTCGGCCACCGACTGGTCCGCGCCCAGTTGGGCGGCAATCTGGCCGGCAATCGCTTGCAGGCGTTCCACACGTTCCAGCTGGCTGCCGATCTTGTTGTGGTAAACCACTTCGGCCAGTTTGGCCAGACGGGTTTCCAGACGGGCTTTCTGATCCTGCTCGAAGAAGAACTTGGCATCCGACAGACGGGCGCGCAGCACGCGCTCGTTACCCTGGATGATGTGGCTGGGATCGGCGGTTTCCAGATTGGACACCAGCAGGAAGCGGTTCATCAGCTTGCCCTTGGCGTCCAGCAGCGGGAAGTACTTCTGGTTCTGCTGCATGGTCAGGATCAGGCATTCCTGCGGCACCTTGAGGAATTCGGCTTCAAAGCCGGCTTCCAGTACCACCGGCCATTCCACCAGCGCAGTCACTTCGTCAAGCAAAGCGTCGTCGGCGGCAATGGTGGCACCATGCACGGCGGCTGCGTCAGCCAGGCGCTTCTTGATCAGCTCGCGGCGGGCATCAAAGCTGGCCAGTACCTTGCCCTGCTCGAACAGCACGCGGGCGTAGTCGTCGGCTTTTTCGACAAACACATCGCCGCTGGACAGGAAGCGGTGACCACGGGTGGCGTTGCGGCTGGTGAGGCCCAGCAGGCTGCCGTCAATCACGGTTTCGCCCCACAGCATGATCAGGCCATGCACCGGACGCACGAACTGGTAGTCGTAGTCGGCCCAGCGCATCAGCTTGGGAATCGGCAGCTTTTTCAGCGCCAGTGCGACGATGTCGGTCAGTACTGCGGACAGTGCTTCACCGGTCTTGGTGCTTTCATAGGCAAACACGTCCTGCTTGCCATCGCTCATGGTGGTGAGTGCAGCAACCTCCACGCCGCAGGAGCGGGCAAAGCCGGCCAGTGCCGGGGTGGGCTGGCCATCCTTCATGCCGGCGGCCACGGCCGGGCCCTTGCGCACGATTTTCTGGTCCGGCTGCACGGCCAGCACGGCCGGGACTTGCACGGCCAGGCGGCGCGGCGAGGCAAACACGGTGGCAGCGGCATCAGCAGCCACAAACTGCAGTTTTTTCAGTTCTTCGGTAATGGTCTGGCCAAAGCTGTGCGACAGCTTTTCCAGCGCCTTGGGCGGCAGCTCTTCGGTGAGCAACTCGATAAGCAGGGTGGCGTTCATGATTTATTCAGGTTTCTTGTGCGGAGCGGATTTGGCGAGATAGCACACGACTTGCAGCATGGTGTCGGCAACCGAGCCTTGTTCCACCGACTGCCATTTCCAGGCAAAACGTTGTACCGGGAACATGGTGGAGTACAGCTGGCGGCCACGCTTGTCGGCATATTCGAAACCGACAAAGGTGTATTGCTGCTTGCTGCAGCTGGCATAGCCGCTGGTACGCCGGATGAAATACTTGATGTCGGTAGCCTTGTCGTACTGACGTTCGCTAAAGCGCTCCTGATTCACAAAATGGACCAGCCCGTCCTTTTCCACCCAGATGGAATTACGGTCCATCGACAGTTCCAGCGCGGAACCTTGCTGGTAAACGCCCCAGTCAGGTTCTGCCGCCATGGCGGGCAGGGACAGCAGGGCCAGAAGCAGACTGATCCGTGTTTTCATGGCCGGTCAGGCCTTGGGGCACATGGGGAAACCCAGTGCCTCGCGCGCGGCGTAGTAAGCCTGGGCCACACCACGCGACAGGGTGCGTACCCGGCCGATATAGGTGGCACGTTCGGTCACCGAGATGGCACCACGGGCATCCAGCAGGTTGAAGCAGTGACCGGCCTTGAGCACCATTTCGTAAGCCGGCAGCGCCAGCGGAATGTCCAGCAGGCGCTTGGCTTCGGATTCGTAGTAGCTGAACAGTTCGAACAACTTGGGCACATTGGCGTGTTCGAAGTTGTAGGTGGACTGCTCCACTTCGTTCTGGTGGTATACGTCGCCGTAGGTCACGCGCTGACCGTTGGGGTAGACCGTCCACAGCAGGTCGTACACGTTTTCCACGCCTTGCAGATACATGGCCAGACGCTCGATACCGTAGGTGATTTCACCCAGTACCGGCTTGCAGTCGAGGCCGCCCACTTGCTGGAAGTAGGTGAACTGGGTGACTTCCATGCCGTTCAGCCAGACTTCCCAGCCCAGACCCCAGGCACCCAGCGTCGGGTTTTCCCAGTCGTCTTCAACAAAGCGGATGTCGTGCACGGTGGGGTCGAT
This sequence comes from Aquitalea pelogenes, assembly GCF_041914625.1. Lineage (NCBI taxonomy): Bacteria > Pseudomonadati > Pseudomonadota > Betaproteobacteria > Neisseriales > Chromobacteriaceae > Aquitalea > Aquitalea pelogenes. The sequence goes on from NZ_JAYSDA010000004.1 coordinate 137,380, forward strand.
ACCCAGCACCTTGAGCGAGCCCAGGTAGAGTTCCTGGATATTGGCCGGCGACGGCTTGAGCGCTACCTGGAACTGGTAGTAATGCTGCAGGCGGTTCGGGTTTTCACCGTAGCGGCCATCCTTGGGACGACGCGACGGTTGTACATAGGCAGCGTTCCACGGCTCCGGGCCGATGGCGCGCAGACAGGTGGCCGGATGCGAGGTACCGGCGCCCACCTCCATGTCGAAGGGTTGCATGATGACGCACCCTTGCTCGTTCCAATAATTCTGGAGGGTAAGGATGATTTCCTGGAAGGTAAGCATAGACGTGGGGTAGCGAGTAAAAAGTCAAAGGTCGATTCTACCGCCTAGCGTCCCCGCCGCAAAGCAAGGCAGTGGCTGAATGCTGCCGTGCGTTGTGCATTGCATGAAATCTTACGGTGCATGTGCAACCTGTGTACCGGGGTATTGATCCGCCCGGCCAGCCGGAAAGCAGGCACGAAAAAGCCGGGGCATCCCCGGCTTTGATCAACATCACACCCTGGCCCGGCCTGCTCAGTTCCAGTCCAGGATCACCTTGCCGCTCTGACCGGACAGCATGGTGGCGAAGCCTTGCTCGAAGTCATCCACCTTGAAGTGGTGGGTGATGATGGGGCGGATATCCAGCCCGGACTGGATCAACGCCACCATCTTGTACCAGGTTTCAAACATCTCGCGACCATAGATGCCCTTGATTTCCAGGCCCTTGAAGATGACCTGGCTCCAGTCGATGGCGGTATTGGCCGGCGGAATGCCCAGCAGCGCAATCTTGCCGCCGTGGTTCATGGTTTCCAGCATCTGGCGGAAGGCCTGCGGGTTGCCGGACATTTCCAGGCCCACGTCGAAACCTTCGCACATGTGCAGCTCGCTCATCACCTGCTTCAGGTCTTCGCGGGCCACGTTCACTGCACGGCTGGCTCCCATCTGGCGTGCCAGATCCAGGCGGTAGTCGTTGACGTCGGTGATCACGATATGGCGCGCACCCACATGCTTGGCAATGGCCACCGCCATGATGCCGATGGGGCCGGCACCGGTGATCAGCACGTCTTCGCCCACCAGATTGAAGGACAGCGCGGTATGCACCGCATTGCCGAAGGGGTCGAAGATGGCGGCCAGATCATCCGAAATATCGTCCGGAATCGGGAAGGCATTGAAGGCCGGAATCACCAGGTATTCGGCAAAGGCGCCTTCGCGGTTGACGCCCACACCCACGGTGTTGCGGCACAGATGACGGCGACCGGCACGACAGTTGCGGCAGTGGCCGCAGGTGATGTGGCCCTCGCCGGACACGCGCTGGCCGATTTCAAAACCACGCACTTCAGAGCCCATGGCGGCCACCACGCCCACGTATTCATGACCCACATGCATGGGCACCGGAATGGTCTTCTGCGCCCATTCGTCCCAGTTCCAGATATGGATGTCGGTGCCGCAGATGGCGGTTTTACTGATCTTGATCAGCAGGTCGTTATGGCCGATTTCCGGTTGCGGCACATCATTCATCCACAGGCCGGGAGCGGATTTCAGTTTGGAGAGTGTTTTCATTGCGTTTGCCTGTCTGTGCGTCGCCCGCCAGCATTGTGGCCAGCGGGCAGAGTTAGGGAGGATCAGTCGATCACTTTCAGTTCACGGCCCACCTTGATGAAGGCGGCCACGGCACGCTGTACCTGTTCCACCGTGTGACCGGCGGACATCTGGGTACGGATGCGCGCCTTGCCCTTGGGCACCACCGGGAAAGAGAAGCCGATCACGTACACGCCCTCCTGCAGCAGGCGGGCGGCCATTTCGCCAGCCAGGCGGGCATCACCCAGCATCACCGGAATGATGGGATGCTGGCCCGGGACCAGGGTGAAACCGGCGGCGGACATTTCGTTGCGGAACAGCTCGGCATTGCGCTTGAGCTGGGCGCGCAGCTGCTGGCCTTCGGACTGGATCAGCTTCAACACTTCCAGGCTGGCAGCGGTAATGGCCGGGGCCAGACTGTTGGAGAACAGATAGGGGCGCGAACGCTGACGCAACAGGTCGATGATGGGCTTGCGGCCGGATACATAGCCACCGGAAGCACCACCCAGCGCCTTGCCCAGCGTGCCGGTGTAGATGTCCACCTTGTCGGCCACGCCGCACAGCTCTGGCGTACCAGCACCATTTTCACCGATGAAACCGACGGCGTGCGAGTCGTCCACCATCACCAGCGCACCATGGCGGCCGGCCACTTCGCACAGGGTTTTCAGGTCGGCAATGATGCCGTCCATGGAGAACACGCCATCGGTCACGATCAGCTTGAAGCGCGCACCGGCCGCTTCGGCGGCAATCAGCTGGGCTTCCAGATCGGCCATATCGTTGTTCTTGTAACGGAAACGCTTGGCCTTGCACAGGCGCACGCCATCAATGATGGAAGCGTGGTTCAGTTCGTCGGAAATCACCGCGTCTTCTTCGCCCAGCAGGGTTTCGAACACGCCGCCGTTGGCGTCGAAACAGCTGGAATACAGGATGGTGTCGTCAGTACCGAGGAAGCCAGAAATGGCCTGCTCCAGATCCTTGTGCACCTGCTGGGTACCACAGATGAAGCGCACCGAGGCGCAGCCATAGCCATAGTCGTCCAGTCCACGCTTGGCGGCGTCGATCAGGCGGGCATCATCAGCCAGCCCCAGATAGTTGTTGGCGCAGAAGTTGAGCACATGCGCACCACCAGCCAGCGCGATATCGGAGCGCTGCGGTGTGGCAATCACCCGTTCCGGCTTTTCAAATCCATCGGCGCGAATTTGGGCCAGCGTGGCTTCCAGGTGGGCAAGATAGGTATGGTTCATGGCAGGGATGTCCTTGTAGGCCAATCGTGAGGCGCCGGGACTGCAGTCGCAGCGGGATCACCGCGCGCCGGAAACTGTCATCCATTCTAGCCCAGCGTATCCGGCTTTATCAGTGACAGTTGTCAAGGAAATCACGGGCCGGCTGTCACCATGCCGATGCCCCGCTCCGGGATACTGTCACCATCCCCCAGTCAGCAAGCGGGTACGTCACTGAATGGTTTTACAGATCCAGCACGATACGGCTGCCTTTGGCACGCGACACACAAATCAGCATGCTGTTTTGTGCCTGTTTTTCTTCTTCACTCAGGTATTGGTCGCGGTGCTCGGCCTCGCCTTCGACAATGCCCACTTCACAGGTGCCGCACACACCTTCGCGACACAGGCAATCCACCGCCACTGAACCATCCGACTCGATGGCTTGCAGGATGGTTTGTTCTGCCGCCACCGGGATTTCTCGCCCGGAACGGGCCAGCACCACGGTAAATGCCGCACCACCCGAAGTGCTGGCAGCAAACTGCTCCCAATGCAGGCGGGCGGGCGGAATGCCCTGCTCTGCTCCGGCCTGCTGCACGGCCTCAAGCAAGGACTGCGGCCCGCAGACATAGACGTGGTCCTGTTCACCCATTTGCGCCAGCAAGGCTGTGACATTGCACAGCTCGCCCCGGGAAGCATCATGAAAATGGCAGTGCGCGCCGTAACGCGCCGCCAGCTCGTCGACAAAGGCCGCCTGCTCGCGACTGCGAAAGGCATAGTGCAGTTCAAACGCTGCGCCGCTGGCCTGTAGCTCTTCCATCTGCGACATGAAGGGCGTAATGCCGATGCCTCCGGCAATCAGAATCTGCCGCCCCGGCGTGGCATGTAGCGGGAATAAATTGTTGGGTGGAGATATCTGCAAGATATCCCCTTCCGCCACATGTGCGTGCATGAAGGCCGAGCCACCACGCGAAGCTTCCTCGCGTCGCACGGCAATCTGGAATTGCTGCAGCTGAAAAGGCGAGCCAAGCAGCGAGTAGGCATTGTGGATAAGACCGCTGGCGGTGGGCATTTGCACAATGATGTGGCTGCCACCACTGAAGGCTGGCAGCGGGCCACCATCTGCGGCCTGCAGGGTAAAGCGTTTGATCAAGGGGCTGGCTTGTTCGATCCGCACCACGCGGACATTCATATTCGGGGACTGAAGGCTCATGTCGATTCATGCTTGGGGTTGACTGAGCCGCGCAGGCGCATGCCCATCCTGCAGGCCGGACAGCATTGGCCCCGGGCATGCACGTGCGATCGGCACAGCATTGGATTTTGCAATTTCACAGGGTTCATCACGGCAGCGGCGGCAACCGCCAGGCAGCACCGCCGCAGGTGGCATCAGTCCTGATGCTGGCGTGCCACCAAGTGATGGAAGTGGGCAATGCCATGCTCACTGATGCCGCTGCGCTGGCGGTCGGTCATGATGCGCCCCTGACCACGATAGCCACGCGACTTGAGCCCGCGCTGCACGCTTTCCACCAGCCGCAGGTCTTCCGGCCGGAACACCGAGCGATACCATTCCACCAGTGCCTGCTGCTCGGCAGTCAGTTCCTTGTTGCGGAAATAGATGTCGTAGTGTTGCAAGGTGGTTTCGGCATCCACCGGGAATTCATAAATCACCGTCATGAAGTCGGCTCCCGGCGGGACGTTGAACATGGTGCAAGGCCAGGCCCAGTAGCCGCTGAAACTGGGGTCCTTGACCGAAGCGTCGAACTTGAAAGACTTCTCGGAGGAGCGTGCCAGCCCGAATTGCAGTGACCAGTTGCCATGCAGGGTGTGCGTGTATTTGTCCACCTGTACAGAGTCGGCAAAGCCCGGATGGGCCGGTGCACAGTGGTAGCACTCCATATAGTTGTCGACGATGATTTTCCAGTTGGCTGGCGTTGCCGTGACGAAACGGGCAGCCAGATGCAACTGGTCGATCACCGGGCACGCCTTGCGCAGACTGTCGGCCAGGCCGGGCAATTGCTGCTCTACCGGACCAGCTGCAAGATCCATATTGATGAACACGAAACCGGCATACTCCTCCACTTTCAGCGGCGACAAAGTCGCCTTGTCCGCATCGAAATCGACCACGTTCTCGCAATTGCGGGCATGCCCCAGCTGACCGTCCAGCTTGAAGGTCCAGGCGTGATAGGGACAGGTAATCACGTTCTTGGCCCTGCCACTACCTTGCAGTAGCTGATGACCCCGATGCGGGCAGACATTATAAAAGCTGCGCAATACGCCATCCCGACCACGCACCACAATGATGTTTTCACCGGCCACCTCACGGGTGATGTAGTCGTTGGATTCTGCCAGTTCACTGCCATGCGCCACGCAAATCCAGCTATGGGCGAAAATCTTTTCCTTTTCGAACTGATAGACCTTGTCCGAGGTGTAATACTCGGCTGGCAGAGTCCAGGCGCGTTCGGGATCAGCACAGAAATCCGGGCTTAATGTGGTGTAGTCATTCATGGATGTTCTCCTCTGCTTGGGGTCGTCACAGGGCTGTGAATACCTGCCCTTTTCTTGTCCGGTCATGCCTTGCGGATCAGCATGGCAAACCCGGGGGATGGTGGCGCAGCGCCACATGGCAACGCGCTGCAACCCATGTCATGTCTGTCCATGCCATGTCTGGTCAGCAAGCATGCAGGTGATGGCGGCTGACAATGCGCGGACCATGCGGGCGGTCTCCGGCCCCTGCTGCCAGAAGCGCAGGCAACCATGCAGCAGGCCACGGCCCAGGTGGCACTGCGCCGCAACACCACTGGCCTGCAGGCGCCGGACGTAGAGCACGCCATCGTCACGAAGCGGGTCGTATTCCGCCACTGCTACAAAGGCGGGGGGCATGCCTTGCAGGTTGGCCGCTGCCAGCGGTGTCAGACGGGGGTCGGCATGTGTGGCCGGATCCGGTGCGTATTGCGCCAGGTAGTAGGCCATGTCATCACGGCCAAGCAGCGGTGCATCAGCATGTTCGCTTGCTGCTGGCTCAGTCGGTACGGCCGCCAGTGCAGGATAAATCAGTGCCTGTCCGCACAGCGCCGGCCCTTGCCGGTCACGCGCCTTCAGGCATAACGCCGCCGCCAGATTGCCACCGGCACTATCCCCGGCCACGACAACACGAGCGGGGTTGATACCCAGTGCCAGGCCATCCACGCTCAACCAGTCCCACACGGCCAGACAGTCGTCGAAAGCGGCCGGAAAGACATGCTCGGGTGCCAGGCGGTAGTCCACCACCAGCACGCTTGCAGCACATTCCTGTGCCAGCAATGCTGCGATAAAGGCGTGTGAATCCAGACCGCCCAGTATCCAGCCACCGCCATGCAGGTACAGCACACAGGGCCAGCCGGCTGACGGTGTGGCTGTAGCTGGCCGGTACAAGCGCAACGGGATATGCCGTCCATCCACCGACAGAACATGGTCTTCAAGCTGCACGCCATCCGGCAGCGGCGGCGTGAAATGCCGGCACAGGGCGTCGTAAGCCACACGCATCTGCGCCAGGCTGTCATCGGCGGGTTGAAACCGGGCACTCTGGTTTACAAATGACTGCATTTCTGCTGAAAGCTGATAAGCACGCGCCATGGCCACACTCATGAACCGGACTGCTGGCTGGCCACCTCAGGAGGAGGCTGTTCGCCTATCCGATGTGCCGGAACATCGCCGTAATCTTCACGCAGCCACTTGAGCAGGCCATACACCTTGACCAGGGTGATGATGGCAAAGGGAATGGCCGTCACAATCACCGTGGTCTTCATGGTATTGAGTGGTGCCTTGGCAAAAATCATGGCCAGCGGCACCAGGGTGAGCATGACGCACCAGAACAAGCGATCGACAGGGGACGGGTCTTCGCCTTCAGCAAGATTGCGGGTACAGGTAGCGGAAACGGCATAACCTACCGCATCCATGTGTGCAGCCAGAAAGATCGCCATCACGACCAGGAAAAATGCGATCACCACACGGCCAGCCGGCAACAACGCCAGCAACTGTGCAATGGCCGATTCCCCTCCCTGATCCTGCAATACCTGCGGCACCGCCACCAGGCCTGTGATGAAGCTGTGCACGCTATAGCTTTCCAGCACGCCGTAAACAAACCAGATACCGGCACAGCCACCCAACATCATGGCCAGCAACACCTCACGGATGGTTCGGCCACGGGATACCCGGGTAACAAACAAGGCTACGCCCGGCGCATAGGAAATCCACCACAGCCAGTAAAATACGGTCCACTCACGGGTAAACTTGCCGTCGCCCAAGGGGTCGGTAAACAAGCTCATGTCGATAAAGCTGCTGAGCATCAGGCCAAGGCTGGACAACACATTACTGGTAATGAAATGGGTAGGCCCCAGCAGATACACATAAGCGGCCAGCGCCAGCACGCCCCAGCACACCATCTGGCTAAGACGCTTCATGCCACCATCCATGCCCACCCAGGAGGACAGGGTGAACAGCACCGCAACCGACAGAATCACCACCAGCTGCGTGACAAAATTGTCCGGGATGCCGGTAAGGGTGGATAGCAGACGGGTAAAGGTGGTGGCAGTCAGTACCAGGGAAATGGTCAATGCACCAAACATGCACAGCATGAACAGCAAATCCACCAGGCGGCCCAAGGCACCATCAGGCTTGCGACCGGTAATGCTGCCGACAATGGCTGCCAGGCTCAGTCCCTTGTTCTTGCGCACATGAAAGTAGTAGCACATGGCTACCGAGCCCACGGCATACATCGCCCAGGCACTCAGGCCGGAATGAAACAGGGAATACGCCACACTGTATTTCAGCGCTTGCGGTGACGCCGGGGGCAGGTTCAGGCCAGGGGTCTGGTAGTAATACGCCCAGTCCAGAAAGCCCCAGTACAAGGCCGACGAACCCATGCCGGACATGATGAACATGAAAATCCACGACAAGGTGGAATAGTCGGGCCCGCCCTCCCCCAGCCGGATCAGCCCGTACTTGCTCATCCCCAGCCAGATGACAAACAGGACCGAACAAAAGGCAAACAACAGGATGGGCGAGGCAAACACCGTGGTACACCAGTACATCAACCGGTCTGCAACTGCGATGGATGCCTGCGGCATGAGGATCATGACAATCACCATCGCACACACAATCACTAGGCTGACCAGAGCCAGCGGTATATCCCGACGGTTTGGTTTGCTCATGTTCATGATGCCTCCTGCCAGTGCAATCCTTCCGGCAGCAGTACTTGCCCGCTGCCATCAGCCGTAATGACTGCAATCCTGTAAGCCTTCATCCCACCCTCCTCTGTTCTTTCGCCGTAATGCAAGGTGACACCGAGCGCTAGCATGGCGGAAAAGCAAGCCGGGATAATTGGCAGCTCTGTGCATACAGAAGACACGAAACATGAAGGATTTGCTGCAGCTGGAAGATTTGCGTGTTTTTTGCCTGGTGGTACGCAAGGGCGGATTTACTGCGGCAGCCGAAGCCATGGCGGCCTCACCGGCCTATGTCAGCAAGCGCATCCGCGTGCTGGAACAAAACCTGGGTTGTCGCCTGATCAACCGCACCACCCGGCGCATAGCCCTGACAGAACAAGGAGAACGCATCCACGGCTGGGCCGGAAAGATACTGCAGGATGTAGAACAGATGAGCGTGGAGATTGGCACCGCCCAACAGCAGCCGCGCGGCATTATCCGTATCAGTAGCAGCTTCGGCTTTGGCAGGGTTCACCTGGCACCGGCACTGGGCGAGCTGGCACGACATTACCCGGAGCTGAGCATACGGCTGGAACTGGCTGATTGCCTGATCGACCTGGCACAAGAAGGCATTGATCTGGACATCCGGGTGGGCAACGAAATTGCTCCGCAACTGCTGGCCCGCAAACTGGTGGAGAACCGGCGCATCCTGTGTGCCTCACCTGACTATCTGGCGCGACACGGCAGCCCGAGCGGGCTGGAAGCACTGATGCAGCACAACTGCCTGGTGATCAAGGAAAGGGATCATCCCTTCGGGGTATGGCGGCTGACTGGCCCGCACGGCGAGCACAGCATCCGCGTGCAAGGTGCCCTGGCCGCCAACCATGGAGAGGTGGTGCACCAATGGGCCTTGCAAGGGCACGGCATCATGCTGCGTTCGCTATGGGACGTGGCAGGCGAACTGGAACGGGGTGAACTGGTGCAGGTGTTACCCGACTACTACCTGCAGGCAGACATCTGGGCGGTGTATCCGGACAAGCTGGCCAACTCGGCCAAGCTGCGGGTGTGTGTGGAATTCTTCCAGCACTATTTCGGGCAGGGCAAGCTGGCCTGACGACAACCAGCCATGCCCGATGGGGAGCAGCACTACTTGGGCTTGCGCAAGCTGGGCGGGGTATGCCCGGCAGGAGTGTCCGCGTCTTGCTCTTCGTCATCATCCGCATAAGGCTGCGGTTTGACGCCGGGCAAATCAACCGGTGGCGGGGCCTTGGACAGACGTGCCAGCGAGCCGATGGTGGACATCACCAGTGCCACGATGACAAACAGCCAGAACCAGGTGGAGTGCAGAATATCCATGGCCTCTTCCTTCAGGGGTTCACTTGCCACCGTCCGGCAGGCATCCGGCCAGTGGCAAGCAAAGGTCAGCCGCGACGCAGCACACGCGCTGCATCCAGCGCAAAGTAAGTCAGAATGCCATCGGCCCCGGCACGCTTGAAGGCCATCAGGCTCTCCATCATGCACTTTTCCTGGTCCAGCCAGCCGTTCTGGAATGCGGCCTTCAGCATCGCGTACTCACCGGATACCTGGTAAGCGTAGGTTGGCACGCGGAAGGTGTCTTTCACGCGGCGAATCACGTCCAGATACGGCATGCCCGGCTTGATCATCACCATGTCGGCACCCTCTTCCAGATCCATCGCCACTTCCTGGATGGCTTCGTCCAGATTGGCCGGATCCATCTGGTAGCTGTACTTGTCGGCCTTGCCCAGATTACCTGCCGAACCCACCGCATCGCGGAAGGGGCCGTAGAAAGCCGAAGCATACTTGGCCGAGTAAGCCAGGATCTTGGTGTGAATGAAACCGGCTTCTTCAAACGCATCGCGCAGCGCGCCAATGCGGCCATCCATCATGTCGGACGGGCCGAACACATCCACCCCGGCTTCGGCATGGCACAGGCCCTGACGAATCAGTACTTCGGTGGTTTCGTCGTTCAGGACATAGCCGCTGTCATCAATCAGGCCATCCTGACCATGTACGGTATACGGGTCCAGCGCACCGTCGGTCATCACCCCCAGCTCGGGAAAGCGCTGCTTGAGTGCGCGCACCACGGTCGGCACCAGGCCATCCGGGTTGTAAGCCTCCTGCGCCGCATTGTCCTTGCCGGTTTCAATCACCGGAAACAGCGACAGCATCGGAATACCCAGCTCCACCGCCTGTTCGGCGGTATACAGCAGCTTGTCCAGACTTTGCCGTACCACCCCCGGCATCGACGCCACGGCCTGTTCACGGTTCTCACCTTCCAGCACGAATACCGGGTAGATCAGATCATTGGTGGTGAGCACGTTTTCACGCATCAGGCGACGAGAGAAATCATCCTTGCGCATGCGACGCATGCGGGTGGCCGGGAAATAGCGGTTGGCAAAAATCATGGTGTTTCCATCACAAGGGACAATGGCGATGGGCGGAATTGTACGCCTGTTGCTGCGGACTGGCAGCGCCATTCGCCATTTTGCCGTTGGCACTGGCGGGTATCCGTCCGCAACAAGGGCTACCGTCCCATTTCCGTCTGGCTGATCGAACCTCGCAGAATAACCATGCATAAAAATCATATCAATCATTCTGCGGACTCATGGCAAGCCGTAATATTTGTTGTGCAAAAGCTGCATTTTTCATGAAAAAACTGTCCGATTTGCCAAAATGCAACAGAGAAAAACCACGATGAAACAGATGTTTCAATCGTGTATCAATGATTGGAAACAAATATTTGCGGCCGGATGAAACTTCACAACATATTTTTAACAATATGTTTTTTAAAGGTTTTTACAAGAAAAAACATTGCAAAATAGACACAACAGCCCGCCAGCAAGAACGGGCACCCCGCTGCTTTGTTAATAAATGTTCGTTGACGCCCTCTCAGCCGTTTCGCACACTCAGCCCCGTCGGTGAAATCAAGTTTTTACATGGCTTGACCAGAACCGCAGCCAGCCTGCCAACAGATCAGGCGGACACAGAAATTACTATTAAAGGATTTAGAGGAATGAAAAAACTCGTACTCGCTGCCGCCATTGCTGCAGCCATGCCGGTATTGGCTCATGCCGACGTCACCATCTACGGTTCAATCCGTGCTGGCCTGGACAGCATGAAGAGCACCGACACCAGCTTCAAGTCGAGCACTGGTGTGGACGACTTCGCCAGCCGTATCGGCTTCAAGGGTAACGAAGACCTGGGCAATGGCCTGAAAGCCATCTGGCAGGTTGAAACCGGCATGAACGTGGATGGCGTTGCCACCAGCGGTACCGGTGCCGGCACCTTCGCCAACCGCACCAGCTTTGTTGGTGTTGAGGGCAACTTCGGTAAGCTGCGTCTGGGTTATATCGACGACGTGCTGGCCGAAACCGAGTCCACCGACAACCTGTACGGCCCGCGTCGCGATGCGAGCACCGGCATTGCCTTCCCGCTGTACGAAGGTACGGATGTATTCGGTGCCTACGGTGATGGCCGCGTGAAAAACGGCGTGCGCTACGACAGCCCGGACCTGAACGGCTTCAATGCCATGGTTCAGCTTGGCTCCGGCGAAGCTCAGGTATCCGGTGGCAAGAAAACCGGCAACACCCTGGGTACCCGTCTGGCCTACGCCAATTCCGGTTTCTTCGGTGCTTACGCCTACATGGCCAAGTACAACACCGTGGCAGACCACAACAGCGGCATTCACCGCGTTGAATTCGGCTACGACGCCAACAATCTGTACCTGGCAGCCACCCTGCAGCGCAGCAGCCTGTGGGGCAATGCCTGGGCAACCAATAGCGATGGCAGCCAGGCCGTTGCCGGCATCGCCAATACCACCGTTGCCAACACCGGTGCCAACAAGCTGACCAGCAATGTCTGGGCCGTGAATGTTGCCTACACCATTGGTGCCTTCAAACCGTCCTTCGTCTACTCCAAGCGTAGCAGCGTCAAGGTTGACGGCCAATCGCAGGACTGGGGTGCTACGCAATGGGCTGCTGCTCTGGATTACAGCCTGAGCAAGCGCACCATGGTTGAAGCCGGTTACGGTCAGGTGAAGGAAGACAAGGGCGCGCAAACCGCAATGGGCTGGGCTCAGGACAAGGCCACCATTACCTGGGTGATGCTGAAGCACAACTTCTAAGCACTACCCACTGGCTGGTTCCTTTGAAGAAAGTCATTTGCCACCGCACTGCCGCGGTGGCCTTTTTCATTCCGGTCGAATAATGCAAAGCCAATAAAAAACGGAGCCCGCAGGCTCCGTCTGTTTTTCCATCATTGGCAGCACTTATTCGAAGAAATCGCGCAGCTTGTCCATGAAGGATTTGGAACGCGGATTGTGAGTCGCCACATCGCCCTGGCTGATGGCATCGAACTCGCGCAGCAGCTCCTTCTGACGCTCGGTCAGCTTGACCGGGGTTTCCACCACCACATGGCAGTGCAGATCGCCATAATCGGTGCCACGTACCGCTTTCACACCCTTGCCACGCAGACGGTATACCCGGCCGCTTTGCGTTTCGGCGGCAATCTTCACCTTGGCCATGCCATCGAGCGTGGGAATCTCGATTTCGCCGCCCAGCGCTGCCGTGGCAAAGGAAATCGGCATCTCGCAGTGCAGGTCCATGCCGTCACGCTGGAACACCGCGTGCTGCTTGATGTGGGTCACCACATACAAGTCACCGGACGGGCCACCGTTCTGACCAGGCTCGCCTTCGCCGGACAGACGAATGCGGTCGCCCTCGTCCACGCCAGCCGGAATCTTCACGTTCAGCGTCTTGTTGGTCTTCTTCTGACCCGCGCCATGGCAGCTGGTGCAAGGGTCGGTAATCTGCTTGCCGGTACCATGGCAGGTCGGGCAGGTTTGCTGGATGGAGAAGAAGCCCTGGCTCATGCGTACCTGACCATGACCACCGCAGGTGGAGCAGGTCTTGGGCTGGGTGCCCGGCTTGGCACCGGTGCCATGGCATACTTCGCAGTCTTCATGCGAAGGAATGCGGATCTGCTTTTCGCAGCCGCGGGCGGCTTCTTCCAGCGTGATGTCCAGGTTGTAGCGCAGGTCTGCGCCACGATAGACATTGGAACGACCACCACCAGCGCCACCACGGCCGCCGCCGAAGATGTCGCTGAAAATATCGGCAAAATCGCCAAAACCACCAAAGCCGGCACCACCACCACCCGCACCGGCCTGCGGGTCTACCCCGGCATGGCCGAACTGGTCGTAGGCACTGCGCTTCTGGCTGTCAGAGAGGATTTCATACGCCTCTTTGACTTCCTTGAACTTTTCTTCGGCTTCCTTGCTGTCCGGATTGCGGTCCGGGTGATACTTCATCGCCAGCTTGCGGTAAGCCTTTTTGATGTCGTCCTCGGAAGCATCGCGATTGACGCCGAGTACATCATAAAAATCTCTTTTGGACATGGTGTTTCACTCTCTGGCCGTAACCAACCGGTACGGCAGGCAATGATCTTCTTAACATGGCAAAGGCACAGAGGCCGGTGGAGCAGTCTCCGCCATTCCCTGTGCCTCGTTCAATCAGCAAGCCGCGGGCTTACTTCTTGTCTTTTACTTCTTCGAACTCGGCATCCACCACGTCGCCTTCGTCCTTGGCCTTGCCGGCATCGGCAGCACCCTGACCAGCTTCAGCCTGCTGTGCCTGGGCATACATGATTTCACCCAGTTTCTGGCTGGCCTTGGCCAGTTCTTCGGTCTTGGCTTCGATGACAGCCTTGTCTTCGCCCTTCACCACTTCTTCAGCGGCTTTGACAGCGTCTTCGATCTTGGCCTTTTCAGCAGCGTCGATCTTGTCGCCATGCTCGGACAGGGACTTCTTCACGCTGTGGATCAGGCCTTCAGCCTGGTTACGCGCGGTCACCAGTTCGTGCAGCTTCTTGTCTTCCTCGGCATTGGCTTCGGCATCCTTCACCATGCGCTGGATTTCCTCTTCCGACAGACCGGAAGAAGCCTGGATGGTGATGTTGGCCTGCTTGCCGCTGGCCTTGTCCTTGGCCGATACGTGCAGGATACCGTTGGCGTCGATGTTGAATTCCACTTCGATCTGCGGAATGCCACGCGGAGCCGGCGGAATGTCACCCAGGTTGAACTGACCCAGGCTCTTGTTGGCCGCAGCCTTTTCACGCTCGCCTTGCAGCACGTGGATGGTCACCGCAGTCTGGTTGTCATCCGCAGTGGAGAAGGTTTGCGAAGCCTTGGTCGGAATGGTGGTGTTCTTCTGGATCAGCTTGGTCATCACGCCACCCAGGGTTTCGATACCCAGCGACAGCGGAGTCACGTCCAGCAGCAGCACGTCCTTGCGATCGCCGGACAGTACCGAACCTTGAATGGCAGCACCAACGGCCACGGCTTCGTCCGGGTTCACGTCCTTGCGCGGTTCCTTGCCAAAGAATTCCTTCACCGCATCCTGTACCTTCGGCATACGGGTCTGGCCACCTACCAGAATCACGTCGGTGATGTCGGACAGGGATACACCAGCATCCTTCAGCGCAACACGGCACGGCTCGATGGAGCGGGTGATCAGGTCGTCAACCAGGCTTTCGAACTTGGCGCGGGTAATCTTCATCGCCAGGTGCTTCGGACCGGTGGCATCCATGGTGATGTACGGCAGGTTCACTTCGGTCTGGGTGGCGCTGGACAGCTCGATCTTGGCCTTTTCAGCAGCTTCCTTCAGACGTTGCAGAGCCATTACGTCGTTCTTCAGATTCACGCCCTGTTCGCGCTGGAACTCGGTCACGATGTAATCGATGATGCGCTGGTCGAAGTCTTCACCGCCGAGGAAGGTGTCACCGTTGGTGGACAGCACTTCAAACTGGTGCTCGCCGTCAACATCGGCGATTTCGATGATGGACACGTCGAACGTACCACCACCCAGGTCATATACGGCGATCTTGCGGTCACCCTCCTGCTTGGCCAGGCCAAAAGCCAGCGCAGCAGCGGTCGGTTCGTTAATGATGCGCTTTACTTCCAGACCGGCAATACGGCCGGCATCCTTGGTGGCCTGACGCTGGCTGTCGTTGAAGTAAGCCGGTACGGTAATTACCGCTTCGGTCACTTCTTCACCCAGGTAGTCTTCGGCAGCCTTCTTCATCTTGCGCAGTACTTCTGCGGAGATTTGCGGCGGAGCCAGTTCCTGGTCACGTACCTTCACCCAGGCGTCGCCATTGGAGGCCTTCATGATCTGGAAAGGCATCAGGTCGATGTCTTTTTGTACTTCCTTGTCTTCGAAGCGGCGACCGATCAGGCGCTTGGCTGCGTACAGGGTGTTCTTCGGGTTGGTGACTGCCTGACGCTTGGCCGGTGCACCCACCAGAATTTCGCCATCTTCCATGTAAGCAATGATGGAAGGCGTGGTGCGAGCACCTTCGGCGTTTTCAATCACTTTCGGGTTGCCACCTTCAACTACGGCTACGCAGGAGTTGGTCGTACCCAGGTCAATACCAATGATTTTGCCCATCTTCTATTCCTTTATATCTGAATTCGTTGCGACTACGGCCAGCAAGCTGATAGCCGAGGCCTGTTGCGTTCATAGGTATTGGCTATGTGGTCTTTTTCAAGAGCCGGCCAAGAACCTTTTTATGGTTTTCGTGTCAGCCTTTGGCTTTGGCCACGATCACCATGGCCGGACGCAGCGTGCGCTCAGCCAGTTGATAACCTTTTTGCAGCACCCGTAACACCGTATTGGCTTCGGCGTCGGACTCTTCCGCGCTCATCGCCTGGTGTTGGTGCGGATCCAGCTTGTCTCCCACCGCCGGGCTGATTTCCTTGATTTGTGCCTTGTCAAAGGCAGCCACCAGCTGCTTGAGCGTCATGTCCACGCCCATCTTCAGGGTGTCGATCTGACCGCTTTGGTCCAGCAGCGCCATTTCCAGGTAGTCCTTTACCGGAACCAGTTCCTGGGCAAACTTGTTGATGGCGTATTTCTGGGTGTTCAGCAGTTCTTCGGCATTGCGGCGACGCAGGTTTTCCTGGTCTGCACGGCTGCGCAGCAGTTGATCCTGCAGATCGGCCACCTGGGCTTCCAGTTCGGCAATGCGCTGTTCCACGGTTTGCTCTGTTTGCTGTTCGCTTGCAGCGGCGTTGTTCACGTCTTCAACGACGGCTTCGTTGTTCGTGTTGTTCTGGTTTTCCTGCATGGCAAGACCTCAAAAAAGTCGGCTTTTAACAATGTCCCGACCTCAGATAAGGTCTATCGCGAGGAATTCAAGTCTTTTGTCTTGCCCCCCGGTAACAGCGCCTGTTACCGGGCCTCACCAGCCTGCGCGTTTTCGGACTTTTGTTTTCGCAACTGCAACAAAATGCGCGCATTATCACCTTCGGTTTTAGCCATGATTGTTATCTTCTGAACATCGGTTTTTTTTCGGTGTTGCACTGCACACAAGCGATTTTTTTTGTGCATATAATGGCTCACACATGCTAAGTGACCCACCCGGAAGAGCCGTCAGCCACGGGCATCCGGTGGTCATAAGGGGCAATGGACATAACCCGTTGTCAACAAAATCAGTCCGGAAAAACCGGAATGTCATTTGGCCAGAGGACTGCCGGAATTTACCGGCTCTGCAGAGAAAACTATTCGAGAAGGGTTTGAACATGACTACTCGCGAACAACGTATCGCCGCCATTCAACATGACTGGGACACCAACCCGCGCTGGAAAGGTATCAAGCGTGGTTACACCGCTGCCGACGTAGAGCGTCTGCGTGGTTCGGTACAAGTGGAACACACCCTGGCCCGCCAAGGCGCCGAGAAACTGTGGAACCTGGTCAACAACGAACCCTACATCAACTGTCTGGGCGCACTGACCGGTGGTCAGGCCATGCAGCAGGTAAAAGCCGGCATCAAGGCCATCTACCTGTCCGGCTGGCAAGTGGCTGCAGACAACAACGAATACTCCGCCATGTACCCGGACCAGTCCCTGTACCCGGTGGACTCCGTGCCGAAGGTGGTAGAGCGCATCAACAACGCCTTCACCCGTGCCGATGAAATCCAGCACTCCAAGGGCGTTGAAAAAGGCCAGCCTGGCTTTGTTGACTACTACGCTCCCATCGTGGCTGATGCCGAAGCCGGTTTCGGCGGCGTACTCAACGCCTACGAACTGATGAAGGCCATGATCCGCGCCGGTGCCGGTGGCGTTCACTTCGAAGACCAACTGGCTTCTGTCAAGAAATGCGGCCACATGGGCGGCAAGGTGCTGGTTCCGACCCAGGAAGCCATCCAGAAGCTGATCGCAGCCCGTATGGCTGCTGACGTATACGGCGTGCCGACCCTGGTGATTGCCCGTACCGATGCTGAAGCTGCTGACCTGATCACCAGCGACTACGATGCCAACGACAAGCCTTTCCTGACTGGCGAGCGCACTGCCGAAGGCTTCTACAAGACCAAGAAGGGTCTGGAACAAGCCATCAGCCGCGCCGTGGCCTACGCAGACTACGCCGACCTGGTATGGTGCGAAACCGGCACCCCGGATCTGGAATTCGCCCGCAAGTTCGCTGAAGCCGTTCACGCCAAGCATCCGGGCAAGCTGCTGGCCTACAACTGCTCGCCGTCCTTCAACTGGAAGAAGAACCTGGACGATGCCACCATCGCCAAGTTCCAGCGCGAACTGGGTGCCATGGGCTACAAATACCAGTTCATCACTTTGGCTGGTATCCACAACATGTGGTACAACATGTACGACCTGGCACAAGACTACGTTGCCCGCGGCATGTCGGCTTATGTTGAGAAGGTACAAGAACCGGAATTCGCCGCCCGCGAACGTGGCTACACCTTCGTATCCCACCAGCAGGAAGTGGGCACCGGCTACTTCGACGATATCACCACCGTGATTCAAGGCGGTCAATCCAGCGTAACCGCGCTGACCGGCTCCACCGAAGAAGAGCAGTTCCACTAAGCAGTGACAGGAGCTGCATGCCAGCTCTGCCCTCCACGCCCGCCAGCCTTGCGCTCGCGGGCGTTTTGTTTTCCTGCAGCCATTTATTAAATCTGGCTAAACAATCAATTCATCAAAAGCGACTAGTCCTGACACGAACAATCACTATACTGGACGCTGCTATTCTCCATTGGCTGGACTGTCGGTCACGGCAAGCCAGCCCTTCCCGCTTCATTTCCAGCAAAGGGATTCACCATGACCAAGGTTGTCGTTGTCTATCATTCCGGCTACGGCCATACCCAACGTGTTGCCCAGCAAGTGGCTGCCGGTGCCAATGCCGAGCTTGTTGCCATCGACGCCGAAGGCAATGTGCCGGACAGCGCCTGGGACCAGCTGGCAGCAGCCGACGCCATCATCTTTGGCGCGCCCACTTATATGGGCAGCCCGAGCTGGCAGTTCAAGAAATTTGCCGATGCCACTTCCAAGGCCTGGTTCACCCGCGCCTGGCAAGACAAGGTATTCGGCGGCTTCACCAACAGTGCCAGCCTGAACGGCGACAAGCAGGTTGCCCTGATCACCCTGCAAACCCTGGCTTCTCAACATGGTGGCATCTGGGTCAGCCTGGGTCTGCTGCCGAGCAATACCAAGGCCGCCCAGCGTACTGACATCAACAATCTGGGTGGTTCGGTTGGCCTCTTGGTACAGTCCCCGGCCGATGCCAGCGTGGATGAAATCCCGCAGGGTGACCTGGACACCGCCAAGCAATACGGCGCACGCGTGGCGGCCATCGCCGCCAAGCTGCGCGGCTGATTTTTCAGCGCTGCAGATGCAAAAAAGCCACCTCACGAGGTGGCTTTTTCTTTGGCAGGTACCGAAGCAAGTACGGAATCAGGCCTGCTTGTGCAAGTGGGAGTTCTTGCGCGAGTAACCGAAGTACACCACCAGACCAATCACCAGCCATACCACAAAGCACAGCCAGGTCAGCATGGACAGTTGCGCCATCAGGAATACGCAGAAGATGACGGCCAGTGCCGGAACATAAGGCACACCCGGGCACAGGAATTTGCGCGGCAGGTTAGGCTCGGTCTTGCGCAGCTTGATGATGGCAATGGCAATCAGCGAGAAGGCAGCCAGCGTACCGATGTTCACCAGTTCGGCCAGGGTATGCAGCGGAATGAAGCCGGCAATCAGGGCGATGATGGTGCCGATCAGCCAGGTGGCCTTGTACGGCGTGCCGTATTTCGGGTTCACTTCGGAGAAGATTTTCGGCAAAAGACCGTCGCGGCTCATGGCAAACAGGATACGGGTCTGGCCGTAGGTCATCACCAGAATCACGGTCAGCATGCCCAGAATGGCACCCAGATCGACAAAACCGGCAAACCAGTCCAGCTTGGCCACTTGCAGCGCCAGCGATACCGGGTGGTCGATACCGGCGAAATGCGCGTAAGGCACGATGCCGGTCATGATGGCGGACACGATCACGTACAGGATGGAGCAGATGGCCAGCGACCAGATCACACCCTTGGGAATGTCGCGCGCCGGGTCTTTCACTTCTTCTGCCGCACAAGTCACTGCGTCAAAACCCAGGAAGCTGAAGAACACGATGGCCGCGCCATGGAATACGCCATTCATGCCGTAAGGCAGGGCCGGGCTCCAGTTGGCCGGTTTGACATGCCACACGCCGATGGCAATGAACATCAGCACCACGGCCACCTTGATCAGCACCACGATATTGTTGACGCGTTTGGATTCCTTGATGCCAAAGGCCAGCAAGGCAGTAATCAGCATCGCGATGGTGAAGGCAGGCAGATTGAACAAGGTATCCTTGCCCGGAACCGCACCCGCCGCAGCCGTCAGCGCATCAGGCAGGTGAATGCCGAAACCACCCAGCAGGCTCTGGAAATAACCGGACCAACCCACCGAAACGGCAGAAGATGCCAGCAGGTATTCCAGCATCAGGTCCCAGCCGATGATCCAGGCCACCAGTTCACCCAGCGTGGCGTATGCATAAGTATAAGTAGAGCCGGAAATCGGCAACATGGCGGCGAATTCTGCATAGCACAGTGCAGCAAAACCGCAGGCAAATGCGCCGATGATGAAGGACAACACCAGGCCCGGGCCTGCCACCGTGGCACCGGTACCGGTCAACACGAAAATGCCGGTACCGATGATGGCACCGATCCCCAGCATGGTCAGGTCGAAAGCCGTCAGCTCCTTGCGGAGCCCTTTTGCAGTCTGGGCAAATTCCAGCATGCCCTGAACGCTCTTTTTGCGCATCAAACTCATGTTCAGACTATCCTGTGTGCGCCGGTGCCATCGCCATGTTTGGGCAAGGGGACAACCGGCCTTAGATGATCATACTCAGCCCGTCCGCCGCTGCCCTGTCTGCTGCCGGTTCGTGACCGACAACTCAACGCAGGACACTGCCGCGGAAAACGCGCGATCTTACAGGAAGGGGAGAACAGTTCAAGCCAAAATATTGGACAAAGTGTATCCATTATCCATTAATGGCCTTATATCGCAGCAGGATCTATCCCATACTTGTCATAATTGTGCAAGACAAGGCAGTTTGTAGCGCAGCTCAGCCAACAATCCGGCAAAAATTGCTGCATTAACGCAATGCCATGCCTATTTGACATGAATTTGTGCTATACCAAGCCCGGAACCGCCAGCCAGGCCATAGACCAGGGTGACCGACAGCAAGGGTGTTCCGGGCATGCAGCGAAAACCGAGACGGAACAAACTGCGGCTTTCAATCCCAATAGCCGGTGGCGGTGTACACCTGACGCAGGTGTTCGATGAAATGCCGCACCCGGGCCGGTAGAAAACGGCGTTGTGGAACAACGGCATACACCGGGTAGTCCGGCGAGGCAAACTGGTCCAGCACCGTCACCAGCCTCCCCTCGGACAAGTCATCCTTGACCTCCCACAAGGAGCGCCAGGCCAGCCCCAAGCCCTGCAAGGCCCAGTCATGCAGCACCGCACCATCATTACATTCCTGACGACCTGACACGCGCAGGTTGATCAGTTCGCCATCCCGTTCAAAGCTCCAGCCACGGCTTTGGCTTTCACCCAGCGACAGACAGTTGTGCTGCGCCAGCTCTTCCAGCGTGTGTGGAATACCATGCCTTGCCAGATAGGCGGGCGATGCCACCACCACACGCCGGTTTTCCGCCAGCCGCATGGCTACCAGCGATGAATCAGCCAGATCCGAAATGCGAATCGCACAATCGATACGCTCGCGCTGCAAATCAATCAGCCGGTCCGACAGATCCAGCGTCACCCGGATATCCGGATGCGCCAGCTGGAATGCCGCAATATGCGGTGCCACGTGACGCCGGCCAAAACCGGCCGGGGCGGATACCCGCAGATGGCCGCGCGCCCGGCCGCTACCGGACGCCACTGCGGCCTCGGCTTCGGACAGTTCAGTCAGAATGCGCTGGCAGTCTTCAAAAAATGCCGCGCCTTCCTGGGTCAGGGTTACGCTGCGCGTGGTACGCACCAGCAGCTTCACCCCCAGCCGCTCCTCCAGCGCATCCAGCCGGCGGCCTATCATGGCCGGCACCACGCCTTGCTGGCGGGCAGCAGCAGACAAACTGCCATGATTGACCACGGCGACAAAGGTTTCCAGCTGTTTGAGTTCGCTCATTGCGTACTTAAAAGTAAAAGATGTTATGCCTATTTATGCATTTTTTTTTACTGTTTGGCTAGATACACTGCTTACATCGCAATGCAGCATTTTGTTGATCAAAGGCAGCGGTTCTGCCGTATAAACGCATTTACTTCAGGAGCAAGCACATGGCTGTCACCCTTCCGCAAGGCGTGGAAATCCTCGCCCCGCTGACCCCGGCGTTTGAAGAAATCCTCACGACCGAAGCACTGTCCTTTGTCGCCAAACTGCATCGCCAGTTTGAAGCACGCCGCCGTGAGCTGCTTGCCGCCCGCGTGGTGCGCCAGGCCGAACTGGATGCCGGCAAGCTGCCTGACTTCCTGCCGGAAACCGCCGCCATCCGTGCCGGCGACTGGAAAATTGCACCGCTGCCGCAAGACCTGCTGGACCGCCGCGTGGAAATCACCGGGCCGGTGGATCGCAAGATGATGATCAATGCACTGAATTCCGGTGCCAAGAGCTTCATGGCCGACTTCGAGGACTCCAACTGTCCGAGCTGGGAAAACCAGATCAGCGGCCAGATCAATGTCCGTGATGCGTATCGCAAGACCATTTCCTTTGCCAATCCGGATGGCAAGCAATACAAGCTGAACGACACCATTGCCACCCTGATCCTGCGTCCGCGCGGCTGGCACCTGATGGAAAAACACGTCACTGTGGATGGCGAGATTGTCTCCGGCGCACTGTTCGACTTCGCCCTGTCCTTCTTCCACAATATTGCCTATCTGCAAACCGTGGGCAGTGCCACCTATTACTACCTGCCAAAGATGGAAGGCCATCTGGAAGCGCGCCTGTGGAACGATGTGTTCGTGTTTGCCCAGAACGAGCTGGGTATCCCGCAGGGCACCATCAAGGCTACCGTGCTGATTGAAACCATCCTCGCAGCCTTCGAGATGGACGAAATCCTCTACGAACTGCGCGAACACAGCTCCGGCCTGAACGCCGGTCGCTGGGACTACATCTTCAGCTGCATCAAGAAGTTCAAGCAGAATCGCGACTTCTGCCTGGCCAACCGTGCACAGATCACCATGACCGTACCCTTCATGCGTGCCTATGCCCTGCTGCTGCTGAAAACCTGCCACCAGCGCAACGCGCCGGCCATCGGTGGCATGGCCGCGCTGATTCCGATCAAGAACGATCCGGTGGCCAATGACAAGGCACTGGGTGGCGTGAAAGCCGACAAGGACCGCGATGCCACCGACGGCTACGACGGCGGCTGGGTGGCACACCCGGGCCTGGTACCGATTGCCAACGAAGCTTTCAGCCGCGTGCTGGGTGACGCCCCCAACCAGATTGCCAAGCAGCGTCCGGATGTGAATGTCACCGCCGCTGACCTGCTGAACTTCCAGCCGGAAGCGCCGATCACCGAAGCCGGCCTGTCCATGAACATCAATGTGGGCATCCAGTATCTGGGTTCCTGGATTTCCGGCAACGGCTGCGTGCCCATCCACAACCTGATGGAAGATGCCGCCACCGCCGAAATCTCCCGCTCGCAGATCTGGCAATGGATTCGCAGCCCCAAGGGCGTGCTGGAAGATGGCCGCAAGGTGACGGTGGAACTGTTCCGCGAACTGCAAGCTGCTGAAGTAGCCAAGCTCAAGGCGGAATACGGCAATCGCTGGACCAAGCAGTACGAGGACGCAGCCCGCATGTTCGACCATCTGACCACTTCGGATGACTTTGTCGAATTCCTCACCCTGCCGGGTTACGACTACATCGACTAAACGATCGATCCAATGGTTGGCAATTTGCCAGCTTACACTCATGCGGCCCGTGATCCGGGCCGCTTTTTTTTCGCCTGCCCGACGATCGGGCAACTTCCTGTCTCCAATATCCAATCTCAGCCATTTTATTGCGCAACGCAACAAGAAAAATCTTTGGCATTAGAATAAAATTGCGCGAAATATTCATTTTCCAAAAAAATCTATCCTGACTCACAAGGAATTGCCATGTCCCTACGCCATCGCCAACTGCTGGCTGCCGCTGCAGCCGTGCTCTCCCTGTCTGCTTCCGCTGCCGAGCTCAAGTCGGTTGCCATTACGGCCATTGTCGATCACCCGGCGCTGGATGCCGCCCGCAAAGGGGTGACTGACCAACTGAAAGCCGAGGGTTTTGGTGAGGACAAGGTCAAGGTGCAGTATCAAAGCGCGCAGGGTAACCCGGCTACTGCCGGCCAGATCGCCCGCAAGTTTGTCGGCGACAAGCCGGATGTCGCCGTGGCCATTGCCACACCGTCCGCCCAGGCACTGGTTGCCGCCAGCAAAACCCTGCCCATCGTATTCACTGCAGTCACCGACCCGGTGGCTGCCAAGCTGGTCAGCAGCTGGAAACCCAGCGGTAGCAATGTAACCGGCGTTTCCGACATGCTGCCGCTGGGCCCGCAAGTAGACCTGATCCTGAAGGTAAAACCAGGCGCCAAACGCGTCGGTATGGTGTTCAGCCCGGGTGAGGTCAACTCCACCATCGTGGTGAAGGAACTGAAAGAAGAACTGGCCAAGCGCGGCATGAGCCTGGTGGAAGCCCCGGCACCGCGTACCGTGGATGTGGCCCCGGCGGCCAAGAGCCTGATCGGCAAGGTTGATGCCATCTACACCAGCACCGACAACAATGTGGTGTCCACTTACGAATCGCTGGTGGCCGTCGCCAATCAGGCCAAACTACCGCTGATTGCCTCGGATACCGACTCGGTGAAGCGTGGTGCCATCGCAGCCCTGGGCATGAACTACTACGATATGGGGCGTCAGACCGGCAAGATTGTGGTTCGCATCCTGAAGGGTGAAAAGCCGGGTGCCATCGCTCCGGAAGTAGGCAGCAAGCTGAGCCTGACCGTAAACCCGTCTGCCGCCATGAAGCAAGGTGCGCCGCTGTCCGCCGCCCTGCTGAAAGAAGCGCAGAACACCGTCAAGTAAGCGGTTAGCAGCCTGACTGCCCGGATGGTTTCACCGCCATCCGGGCTTTTTCCGTCTCAACAGCCCGGCCTCACCCAGGCCAGGCTTGCCGGCTACACCCCTGACAGGCCGGCATGTCGCAGAGGTGTTCATGTCCCTGATTTCACTGATGGGCGCGCTGGAAATCGGCCTTATCTTTGCCCTCGTCGCACTGGGCGTGCTGATTTCCTTCCGCCTGCTCAACTTTCCCGACCTTACCGCCGACGGCAGTTTCCCGCTGGGCGGTGCCGTCGCTGCCGTGCTGATTGCCGGTGGCCACGACCCGTGGCTGGCTTGCGGCCTGGCTGCCATTGCCGGTGCCGCTGCCGGCTGGCTGACCGCCTGGCTCAATGTGCGCCTGGGCATCCTGCAATTGCTGGCCAGCATTCTGGTGATGATTGCGCTGTACTCGATCAACCTGCGTATCATGGGCGCGCCCAATATCGCCCTGATCGGCCTGCCCACCGTATTCACCCCCTTCATCAGCACGGTGAATGACAACGCCTGGCTGATTCAGCCTGCTGTGCTGGCGGTCATTGTGGTCATCGCCAAGCTGTTGCTGGACGCCTTCTTCGCCTCGGAAACCGGCCTCGCGCTGCGCGCCACCGGTGCCAACCCGCGGATGGCACGGGCACAGGGCATTTCCACCGACCGCATGACCCTGGCCGGCATGGCCCTGTCCAATGCACTGATTGCACTGGCAGGTGCGCTATACGTGCAAACCCAGGGTGGTGCCGACATCTCCATGGGCATCGGCACCATTGTGGTGGGCCTCGCCGCCGTCATCATCGGTGAAACCCTGCTGCCGCCACGCACACTATGGCTGGTGACACTGGCCACCGTGCTCGGCGCACTGCTCTACCGCCTGCTGATCGCCCTGGCGCTGAATGCCGATTTCATCGGCCTGCAAGCCCAAGACCTGAACCTGATTACCGCCGTGCTGGTGGGCCTGGCGCTGGTACTGCCCAAAATCAAGGGCAAGCTGCGCAACAAGCAAGGAGGAAAATCCGCATGATGCGCGCCGACAATCTGTTCAAAACCTTTAATCCCGGCACCCCGCTGGAAAACCCGGTGCTGCGCGGCCTGTCGCTCACCATCGAGTCCGGCCAGTTCGTCACCGTGATCGGCAGCAATGGTGCTGGTAAATCCACTTTTCTGAATGCCATCAGCGGTGACATCAGCCCGGACACCGGCAGCCTGTTCATTGACGGGCAGGACGTCACCCGTCAGTCTGCCTGGCAGCGTGCGGCACTGGTGGCCCGCGTGTTTCAGGACCCGCTCGCCGGTACCTGTGAAGGGCTCACTATCGAAGAAAACTTGGCACTGGCCATGCAGCGCGGCCAGGGACGCGGCCTGTCGCGCGCGGTCAAGGCCAGTTATCGCGAAGCCTTCCGCGACAAGCTGGCCACCCTCAAGCTGGGCCTGGAAAACCGCCTGGGCGACCGCATGGGCCTGCTGTCCGGTGGTCAGCGCCAGGCCGTCAGCCTGCTGATGGCCTCCTTGCAGCCTTCCCGCCTGCTGCTGCTGGATGAGCACACCGCCGCGCTCGACCCGAAAACCGCAGCCTTCGTGCTGGAGCTGACAGACCGCATCGTGACCGAGAACAAGCTGACCGCCCTGATGGTGACCCACTCCATGCGTCAGGCACTGGACCATGGCCATCGCACCGTCATGCTGCACCAAGGCCGCGTGGTACTGGATGTCAGCGGCGACAGCCGCAGCCGCATGGATGTGCCCGATCTGTTGGCCATGTTCGAGCAGACTCGCGGTGAAAAGCTGGACGACGACGCGTTGTTGCTGGGCTGAGTTCTGCCCCCTCGTGCCGGTTGCTGCACCGCAGTCCGCACGGGCCTGCCACGCTCAGTGGCCAATTGCTGGCCAGATATGCGAACCTTCTGCATCAACCCGGCTCAAACGCCTGTTCGCCAATTTTTGCAGGAGTCCGCATGAAATCCACGCTTATTCCCTCTCTGATGGCAGCCAGCCTGCTCATCACACCGGCCCTGGCCAAGGCAGCTGATGGCATCGAACTGCGTCTGTCAGGCTCTGCCCAGCAAGAAGTCGCCAACGACCAGTTGCAAGCCACACTCTACCTGCAGGAAAAAAGCGATCAGCCCGCCACGCTGGCCAACCGCCTGAACAAGGGCATTGCCCAGGGCATGGCACTTGGCAAGAAATATCCTCAAGTGGACGTCAGCAGTGGCAGCTATAACAGCTGGCCCAGCTACGACAAGAACGGCAAGATTCAAGGCTGGCAAGGCCGCGCGGAAATCCGCCTGAAAAGCCGGGACATGACCCAGGCAGCAGAACTGGTAGCACAGCTACAGAAAACCATGCTGCTGGAAGGCGTGCAGTTCACCGTATCCGATGCTGCCCGTCGCGCTGCGGAAAAAGCCATGATTCCAGCTGCATTGGCCGAAATGCAGGCACAAGCCAATATCACGGCGCAAACCCTAGGCAAAAGCCGTATTACCATCAAGGAGCTGGAGTTTGGCAATGCAGCCCCGGCCTTCCGGCCCCCCATGCTGATGCGCGCTGCCGCAGCGCCCATGGCCAAGGAAGCCGATGTGGCACAGCCAGACTGGCAACCAGGCCAAAGCCAGTTGCAACTCACCATCAATGGCAAGATTGAGCTCAACTAGCCCTTTATGCCACCGCAACCTTGCGCTACAGTAAGCAACACAACGGGCTGAATACATCAGCCCGCTTTTACGACCCGCCGAGCACTCTACCACCATGAAACTGATTGCCTCCTACACCAGTCCGTATGCCCGCAAGGTACGCATCGTACTGGCCGACAAGAAGATTGATTGCCCGCTGGAAGAGGACATGCCGTGGAATCCGGATAGTCAGGTCCCGCATTACAACCCGCTGGGCAAAGTCCCGGTGCTGGAGCTGGATGACGGGAGCACCCTGTTCGATTCGCGGGTCATCGTGGAATATCTGGACAATATCTCGCCAGTTGCACGCCTGCTGCCACAGGAAAACCGTCGCCTGATCAATACCCGTCGCTGGGAAGCACTGGCCGATGGCATTACCGATGCCGCCGTCGCCATTGTGCTGGAACAGCGCAGGCCAGCAGACAAGCAGATGCCGGAATGGATCGCACGGCAACAGGACAAGATAGATCGCGGGCTGACAGTCATGGCCGCCGATCTGGCTGAACGGCAATGGTGTAATGGCGAAAGTTACAGCCTAGCCGACATTGCCGTTGGCTGCTGCCTGGGCTACCTGGATTTCCGTTTCCCGGCCATTGACTGGCGCGAACGCCACCCCAATCTGGCAAGCCTGCTGGAACGGTTGTCCGCTCGCCAATCATTCATCGATACCCGGCCACCGGCAGCGTAAACAAGACATACAAAAACCGGGGCAATCCCGGTTTTTTCATTTTGCACAGCAACGCGCTCATGTCGGCCGTGGTGCCAGCATGATGATGGCCATTCCCGCCAAAGCCAGTGTAGCCCCCAGCACATCCCACAAGCCTGGCCGCACGCCATCAACCACCCACAGCCATAACAAGGCCACCACCACATAGACACCGCCGTAAGCGGCATAGACACGCCCGGCCGCCGCCGGATGCAAGGTCAGCAACCAGACAAAGAGCAGCAGTGAAAGCGCGGCTGGTACTAATAAATAGACAGAACCCTGCTGTTTCAGCCACAGCCAGGGCAAATAGCAGCCGGTAATTTCAGCCAATGCCGTCAGGCCAAACAAGAGCAATAATTTCAATAATTCCACTACTGTTCCTTCACTGCATTTCGCCGCCGTGGATGCCAATATCAACGGGCAGCCTGCGCCAGTTCCTGCTGATACACGGCCACCTCTTCGGCCATCCAGCTGGCAAATTCACGCTGCTTGAGCAAGGAGCTTTCGCGCTGTGGCCATACCAACCAGTGCGGATAGGGATAAGGCACCACGATATCACTCAGTTGCACCAGCATGCCGGACTTAAGACCAGCATCCACCAGGCTGCGCCGCTCCAGCGCTACTCCCATTCCCTGCTGCACGGCCTGCAGTACCAGATTGGAATCATTAATCCACAAGCCAGCTTGTGACGGTTCTTCCACTCCAGCCGCCAGACACCAGCCCATCCAGCTTTCGACGGTGCGAACCACCGGCCCGGCGACAATCTCGGCTGGAGTCCGTGGCAATTTGCCCTGCCGGAAACCAGGCGCTGCCACCACCACCAGCTCATCATCAAACAGATGTTGCTGCTGCAAGCCCTCCCAGCCGCCCTGCCCCATGCGCACACCGATATCCACCAGCCCCTGGCGCAAATCCTGAATATCCAGACTGGCACGCAAACTGATGCGGTATTGCGGAAAACGCGCCTGAAAACGGGGTAAGCGTGGCAACAGCCAATGCGCGCCAAAGGAAGGCAGCACGGCGACCACCAGCTCGCCATCCCGCGGGCGAGCCTGAATCAACCGTGTAGCTTCGGTTAACTCGGTCAGACCGATACGCACTTGCAGTGCATACAGCCGTCCATCCTCGGTCAGGCGCAGTCCCCGGCCTTCCCGGACAAACAACACCACACCCAGCATGTCCTCAAGCTGGCGTATTTGCTGGCTGATGGCCGAATGCGTCACATGCAGCTCGCTGGCTGCCTGCGTAACACTACCCAGTCGGGAGAGTGCTTCGAAACTGCGTAGTGCAGATAGGGGTGGTAAAGGTCTCATGTAAGAAAAACTAACATGAATTCCAAATAAATATCAATTTTCAGCAGCAACCGCACAACTTATAGTGAACTCACCCCCACGAAAGGAGATGACCATGTCCCACTCATTAAGGCTGGAACTGGCAAAAGGTGAACTGCTGGTAGTACAACTATCCCGACCCTGCCTGATCGTTGCAGGTAGCGGTGCACACTGGCTGACAATTGACGGCCAGGACATCTGCCTGCAAGGTGGAGACTCGGTACAGCTCCCTGCCGGCAAGCTGCTGCTGGAAGGACATGGCCAGCTGGAAATGCGCCCCGCCACCAATACCCCTCAATGCAGCTGGCTAAGCATTGCCAGCCATTTTCAAACCGCTTGAACAGGAAGGCAGATCATGCAACTGATTGGCATGCTGGACTCCCCTTATGTACGCCGTATTGCCATCAGCATGCGCTTGATGGGGATTCCGTTTACCCATCGCGCCGTATCGGTATTTCGCCATCTGGCTGAATTCCAATCCATCAATCCGGTGGTGAAGGCTCCGACCCTGATGCTGGATGATGGCAATACGCTGATGGACTCCACCCTGATTCTGGATTATCTGGACACCCTGTATCCAGAGCGCAGCCTGATGCCCAAGACCCTGCCACAACGTCAGCACTGCCTGTACCTGCTGGGGCTGGCGCTAGCTGCCATGGAAAAAAGTGTGCAACTGGTTTACGAGCAACAGCTACGCCCCGAGGACAAACGGCATTTACCCTGGCAGGAACGTGTCGCAAGCCAATTGACTGCGGCATACAGCGCGCTGGAACAGGCGATGGCAAAACTACCGCCAGATATTAACAACATGGATCAGGCCGGTATCAGCATTGCCGTTGCCTGGCGCTTCAGTCGAGAGCTACTGCCACAGCAACTGGACTGGATGGACTTCCCGCTGCTGCAGCAATGGAGCACACAAGCCGAGGCCCTGCCAGCCTTTGTGGCCACTCCCTTTGAGTAAGCACAGCAGCGAACCCTGACTGGTAGCGTCCATAAGACAAAACCGCCCTAAAGGGCGGTTTTGTCTTGTACTGCGGTCAACGAGGCAAACTCAGACCGACAACTCCAGCAAAAGCTTGTTGATGCGCTTGACGAAGGTGGCAGGGTCTTCCAATTTGCCACCCTCGGCCAACAAGGCCTGGTCGTACAGCACCTGAGCCAGATCGGCAGCACGTCCGGCATCCGACTCTTCAGCCAGACGTTTCACCAGCACGTGTTCCGGATTGATTTCCAAGGTAGGCTTGCTCGCTTCCACTTTCTGGCCGGCCGCCTTCAGCATACGTTCCAGGTGGGCACTCATATCGTGTTCACCCGCAACCAGGCAGGCCGGGCTGTCGGTCAGACGCACGGTAGCGCGCACTTCCTTCACCTTGTCGCCCAGTGCATTCTGCACTTTTTCCACCAGCGGTTTCGCTGCTTCTTCAGCCTGCTTCTGCGCTTCCTTGTCGGCTTCGTCTTCCAGCCCGCCCAGGTCCAGTTCGCCCTTGGCTACCGACTGCAGCGACTTGCCATCGAACTCGAACAGCGAACCAACCACCCACTCATCCACACGGTCGGTCAGCAACAGCACCTCCACGCCCTTCTTCTTGAACACTTCCAGATGTGGGCTGTTACGCGCCGCGGCCAGCGTATCGGCGGTGATGTAGTAGATCTTGTCCTGACCTTCTTTCATACGGCCGATATAGTCGCTCAGGCTGACAGTCGGCTCATCGCTTTCAACGGTGCTAGATGCAAAACGCAACAGCTTGGCGATACGCTCCTTGTTGGCATGGTCTTCGCCCACGCCTTCTTTCAGCACCTGGCCGAACTCTTTCCAGAATGCGGCGTATTTTTCCGGCTGATTGCTGGCCAGATCTTCCAGCAAGCCCAGCACCTTCTTGACGCAACCGGCGCGAATGGCGTCGATATCCTTGCTTTCCTGCAGGATCTCACGCGAAACATTCAACGGCAGATCATTGCTGTCGATTACGCCACGCACATAACGCAGGTATTGCGGCATCAGCTTGTCGCTGTCTTCCATGATGAACACGCGGCGTACATACAGCTTGATGCCCTGCTTGCGCTCGCGGTCCCACATGTCGAACGGTGCACGGGACGGGATATATAGCAGTTCGGTGTATTCCTGGCGACCTTCGACGCGGGCATGGCTCCAGGCCAGCGGGTCGGTGAAGTCATGTGCCACATGTTTGTAAAACTCGATGTACTGCTCGTCGCTGATTTCGCTCTTGCTGCGGGTCCACAAGGCCGAAGCGGCATTGACGGCTTCAAGCTCGTCGCTTTCAATTACTTCGCCATTTTCGCCGTAGCTATTGCCCTTCTTCATCAGAATCGGGATGGAAATATGGTCGGAGTAGGTACGCACAATGCGCTTGAGTGCCCAATCGGCCAACAACTCGTCTTCACCTTCCTTCAGGTGCAGGACGATGTCGGTACCACGACCAGCCTTTTCCACCTGTTCCAGCGTGTACTCCCCTTCGCCCTGGGATTCCCAGCGAACACCTTCGCTGGCGGCAGCACCGGCGCGGCGGGTAGTCAGGCTCACCTTGTCAGCAACAATGAAGGCCGAGTAAAAGCCAACACCAAACTGGCCAATCAGATTGGCATCCTTCTTGGAGTCACCAGACAGCTGTTCGAAGAATGCCTTGGTGCCGGACTTGGCGATGGTACCGATATTGGCAATCACCTCGTCGCGACTCATGCCGATACCATTGTCAGAAATGGTGATGGTGCGGGCGTCCTTGTCGAAGCCAACAGTGATCTTCAGCTCGGCATCATTCTCGAACAATTCGGGCTTGGCCAGACCTTCAAAACGCAATTTGTCGGCAGCATCCGATGCATTGGAGATCAGCTCTCGCAGGAAGATTTCCTTGTTGGAATACAAGGAGTGGATCATCAGGTGAAGCAGTTGTTTGACTTCGGTCTGAAAGCCCAGGGTTTCTTTCTGTGCGCTCATGGTCTCTATTCATCAGTGGTTGGGTAACAGTGAGCAGACAGATAGGGACAAGCCAGCCGATTTCAATACCCTCAACACAGCAATGGTCAGGATTGTCTGTGTGGACAAGCAACTCCCACGCAGCAAGATACCGAATCAGTCCGGCTTCAGTTGCTGCATAAGCTGCGCCACGATGGAAATTGCCATTATCGATGGTTGTCGACTGTTGATCCCTTCTATTCCCAAAGGGCAGTGAATACTGGCAATACACCCAAGGGGTACTCGATTGATCAGGCGCAAATTGAAACTGGCCAGTTTGCCACGACATCCCAGCAAGCCGATAAAGCGTGCATCACCGCGCAGCAAAATCTGCTCGATCCAGTCGAAATCAAGCAAATCGTCATCAGTCATCACCAGCCAGCAAGCATTGGCAGGCAAATTGCACATCTGCTCGACGCCGCCTGCCACAGGGTGAATATTGCCAGCCAACTCCTCGGGAAAAATTGACGGGCGACGATCCAGCCAAAATACGGTGCAAGGCAGCTCGCCCAGCAAACGAATCACCGCCCGACCGACAGGGCCTGCTCCACACAACACCACCTGCATCGTGCCGGCAGCCATATCAAGCACTTAGTGTCCAGGTACGGACATGACCTCCGTCGAGCTGGCTTCGGTCAGATCACTACTCCCAAGCCCATTGAAAAAGGCATTCAAGATTACCGCAGTCAAGCTTGCCAACAAGATACCGCTATGTAATAGCGGTGCCATACCTGCGGGCATCTGTCCAAAAAAATCCTTGGCAACTGTCGGAATCATGCCCATACCCAGACTGATGGCAACGATGTAGAGGTTGTAACGATTATGGAAGTCCACACGTGATAACACCTTGATGCCAGTGGCCAGCACCATGCCAAACATCACGATGCCAGCACCACCCAGTACGAAGGGAGGAATGGAGGCCACAACAATGGACATCTTAGGTACCAGCCCGAAAGCAATCAGGATAAAACCCGACATCACGCACACCCAGCGGCTACTCACACCGGTAATGCTGACCAGTCCGATATTCTGCGAAAACGAAGTATGCGGGAAGGTATTGAACATGCCACCAAACAGGGTGCCCACAGCATCGACACGCAAACCACGTACCAGATCCTGACGCTTGACAGGGCGATTTACGATTTCACCCAGTGCCAGAAACATGCCCATGGACTCAATGAAGACAATCAGCATCACCACTGTCAATGTGACGATGGACCATAGTTCAAATCTTGGTGCACCAAACTTGAAAGGCAGAATCATGGCAAACCAATTGGCATCCTGCAGTCCATTAAAATCAACTTTTCCCAGTAACAAAGCAATGACAAAGCCAAGTACCAGGCCCAGCAGAATGGAAATATTGGCAAGAAAGCCCGAAGCAAACCGGATGATCAACAGGATGAAGACGAGGACGGTCAACGAAATTCCCAGATATAAGGGGCTACCGTAATCAGGAGAACCGAGCCCACCTGCCGACCAATTGATACCGACGCCAATAATAGAAAGCCCAATAGAAGTAATTACTACCCCGGTGACCAATGGTGGAAAGAAACGAATCAGACGGCCGATCAGTGGAACCAGCAGCAGCGATATCAAACCTGCGGCCATGGTTGCCCCAAAAATTCCGGGAAGACCTAACTCAGGGTTCTGTCCGATCGCAATCATTGGCCCAACCGTGGCAAATGTAACTGCCATAATGACAGGCATGCGTATACCGAAACCCTTGATACCCAGACATTGCAATAAGGTAACTAAGCCACAACAGAACAAATCGGCACTCACCAAGAATGCAATTTGCTCTTTGGGTAGACCGACAGCACCTCCAACAATCAGCGGGACAGCCACAGCACCGGCATACATCACCAATACATGTTGTAGTCCAAGAGTAAATAACTGCAGAAATGGTAGCTTTTCATCTACCGGATGAATGGGTTTTATTACGCTCATCAGATCTCTCCTGTGCATCGCTCATGCCGTATGACTTGTGTAGTCCACCGATGAAACCAGCAAAATACGAGCATGAGCGGGCCACCCAGTTACTTCGGCAACAAGGAAAATAGCAAAATCAGGCAAATAAACTAGCGGGAAGCTTCGATTTGGTATTGTTGTGAGAGCATCACTTCATCACAGTTGTGACCACTGCCTACACGGTCAACCACAATGAAATCGCCTTCCTGCTGCAAGCTGATCAATGGGTGGTGCCAACAATTCCGAAAATAGTTAACACCCTGATCGGATTTGGCATGAAAGGCACGCAAACCACGCTCGTCTGGCATTCCATCAGGCAAGCTGGGAGCAACTACCACGACAAATGAAACACCATTACAAGGAATGAATGACTGGCTACCTAAAGGATGCCGCTCCAGCATACTTATACTAAGCGGAAAATCAAATGCGACGCCTCGTGCCATACTGATGGCAGGCAAACCATCATCCCCGCAAATATCGACCAGACCAAGCTTGTGATAACGACGCGTACTACCATTATTGATAGGAAACCAATCACTACCCGTTATTTCAATTACATTACCGAATGGTAAAAATGCTTCCTTGGTCAGCACTTCCAAATTAAGCAAAGCCATAATAATTCTCCTCACTCATATTTTATTGACTTTACTCACTTGCCAAACGACCCCAAATACGCAAACGACTGACGCCTCCATCAGGAAAAATATTCAACCGCACATGATTAACCGGACCTAAAGGACGGATATATTCTCGATCGAAAAAGTGCTGGGCATCCATGGTCGTTTTTTGTTCTGGCAACAAAGTTCCCCAGAACATTGCCTGGGTCACAATAGACTGATCTGCCCCATGATTAACCAATGCTGCCTGAATGGAAACACTATCTGGATAGTTACCCTTGAAATGAGCGGTATCAACTTCAATACGTTCGATCACTGCCGCATGACCAAGCTTTACAATACACCAGTCATTTCCGGGTTCTCGCCGACGCCGGGTTTCCCACCCATCCCCCATATTGATACCCCTACCGGGCATAATCAATCTAAATGGCACACCAAAATGAGCATCGTTATATGCAAGGACACGTCCCCCCTGCTGCAGAGCAGATACTTCGTATAAAGCACTTTTATCCTTACTACTCCAGTCGATATGAACCTCTCCATAAACACGTAGTCGTGCCACACCGCCATCAGGATAAATATTCAAACGAACATGAGTCCAGACACGGGCTTCATCAATGGCAAAAAAATGGTGCGCATTACCGCTTATAGATACTGCGGGAATAAGCGTTGTCCATTGCGTATTTTCGTCGGGCACTCCATCGGAATAGCAAGCTTCCAGCACTGCTGCGGGTGGGAAATTACCAGTAAAATGGCTGGTATCAATATCAATCCCTTTGATTACGCCTGGCAAACCCAATTGAATGACAGCATGGTCATGTCCTCCATTACGGCGACGCTGCGTCTCCCAGCCATCCATCCATTTCCCATGATCGTCAAACTTGCCAACCAAAAACACAGGTGATGCTGACTGCAACATACGCTCAGCTGGGGCAAACCATTCATCAGAACAGTGTACAACCTTGGCTCCAAAATCAGCATCTGCCAGATTCACATAGCGCCGGGCATAATCGGGCAACTCTACTGCCGCGGCATGTAGCACAGTGAATTCATGCTGAGAATTAATGCTCATGATGTCTCTCCTTTATTATCAATATTCAAAAAACGATTCTAATGAATAGTATGTGCTACGGTTTGTACGAGCAGGACTACACCAATAGAGAAAAAACATAAAGCTGAAACAGCGAGAAAGAACTTACGAAGACCAGCCATCTTGGACAGCAAGTAATTAGCCAACAGTCCATAGCCAAACTTGCAAAAAAAATCCACAACCATCCACCCAACAATCATCCATACAAGTTGAGGAAACAGTGGTTGCGTTGATACCAAAAACTGTGGCAAAAGTGCCAAAAAAAACACAATATCTTTTGGATTACTGATACCAAGCAGAAAGGCTTTGGAAAAGAGCTCAGTGCCAATCGGTAAGCCTCTCATTTCCACTTGAATAGATTTCATTCTTCCTTGCCATGTTCGCAACCCCAGATATAACAAATAGCAAGCCCCAAACAGCTGCAATAGCAAAAACATAGAAGGAGATGCCAATAACAGGGAGCCAATCCCTAGTGCAGACAACAGTAACAAACTGACCGATGCCAGAACTCCTCCAACAAAACCTGGCCAACTCCGCCATACACCGTATTGCACTGCGTTGCCGACCATGAAAAGAGACAAGGGGCCCGGCACAGCAATCACTACCGTAATCGCCAACAGGTACAAGACCAACATCTCAGCAGTCATCTAGCAACATCCTCAGGAAACATGGCCTCCAAGCGTAAACGTGCAATGCGGTATATTTGCTTCAAGCACTCTCGACGTTCTTCTTCAACTTCAGATCCCAAACGTCGTTCAAACTCACGGAGAATTCCCATTCGGTCATATCCACGAACGGCAAGAATGAAAGGAAACCCGAATTTAGCCTGGTAAGCCTGATTAAGATGATTCAGCCGGGCGAACTCTTCGGGTGAACATTGATCCAGCCCGGCTCCCACCTGCTCTTCCGAGGACTCCCGGGTCAATTCACCACGAACTGCGGCTTTGCCTGCCAACTCGGGGTGTGCTCTGATCAACGCCATCTGCGGACCATAGCCTGCCTTTTCCACTTCGGCGCTCATTACTGCAGCCAGTTCCATCACCGAATGAAACGGACGCAACGCAGCAGTACGTTCGGCCACCCAGGGAGAGTGTTCGAATACCCCACCAAGTGCATCAACAAAATCATCAAAAGGCAGTTGGTTCAACAACTCTAGTGTCATGCGAGGTTTCATGGGCATACCTCCCGCGCTGAATAAGGATGATGGCGTACCCAGTGACGGGCAATATCAACGCGGCGGCATATCCATACCCATTGATGCTGTTGAACGTAATCAAGAAATTTTTGCAGTGCAGCAAATCGGCCAGGCCGCCCGATCAAGCGGCAGTGCAAACCAATGGACAGCATTGCCGGGGATGATTCACCCTCGGCATACAGCACATCAAAACTGTCTTTGAGGTACTGATAAAAGTGCTTTCCTGTATTGAACCCTTGCGGGGAGGCAAAGCGCATATCGTTAACATCCAGCGTATATGGCAGCACCAGATGAGGTTTGTATTCCCCATTGTGCAAACGCACCTCAGTCCAAAAGGGTAATTCGTCACCATAATTATCGGCGTCGTATAGAAATCCTCCCTCTTCAACCACCAAGCGTCGCGTATTGGGGCTATCTCTTCCCGTATACCAGCCTGCAGGATGCTCACCGGTATATTGCTGCACGATTTCAACACAACGTTGCATATGCTCTCGCTCCAGCCCTACATCTATATCTTGGTAATGTAACCAGCGATAACCATGACATGCCAGTTCATGACCTTGCTCCACAAATGCAGCTGCAGCTTCCGGATTACGCTCTAGCGCCATACCAACAGCAAAAACTGTCAATGGCAATTCACGCCGCTCAAATTCACGCAAAATACGCCATACTCCAACGCGTGACCCATATTCGTATAAACTTTCCATCGACATATGACGTGCCGTATATGCAGCAGCTCCTACAATTTCTGATAAAAACTGCTCTGAAACAGCATCGCCATGAAGAACATTACTTTCTCCACCTTCCTCATAATTGAGAACAAATTGAACTGCCACTCTGGCCTGGCCTGGCCAGCACACCTGTGGGCGCTGTTTCCCATAGCCGACCATATCGCGTGGATAATCTCTCTTCATGCTATGAACTCCTTCGCCTTGGCATACACTGACACCCTCGACAAAACAAAAAGGATGGATTCACTCAAACGCGATGCTAACATTTATATCCAATCATCCCGATTCTGAACACATTAATCCACACCAGCTGTTATAACTACCCCAAAGTACTGATACGCTGGCGTACTTTGCATTTATCAACACATCCACGGCTTCAAATACACTCTGCATTCTCCACATAGATTTCGTACCGAAAGTAGCAAATCGATCATCTACTCGGTTTCGATTCATCAGCACCAAGCGTACCGTAGCTCCCAACGGGATAAACATGTCTGAAAGTACAGCTTCAGACCAACTCACAGAATAAAATCACACCATCACAAGCTTTCAAGGATAAGCGTGCTGCTCACAGCCTATCGGCATTTACGCTTAACCGGATGAGAGATAGTGCCATTGAGGGGAAGAATCTACTTATTCATCAAAAAGGATAGTGTTTCACTTTTCTAATTGCCGCAACATGGCATGCACCTCCATTCAAATATTGACAATTACCACAAAAACAAAACAATATCGCCAAAATCATGCTTTACAACACCCTAAAAAATGAATTCAATCTGAACTAAAAGACAGGGCTTTCTTACCAAGGAGACAATAATGGGACATATTTCCACACATGTTTTGGACACCATGCATGGTCGGGCCGCAAAGGGGATGTACTTCGAGCTATACCGTGTAACAGAAGAAAAACGGAGCCTGCTGTGTCAGCAGCATACCGATGTGGATGGTCGGAGCAGCAAGGCTTTATTGAACGGTGACGAGATGAAAGCCGGCATCTACGAACTGATCTTCTATGCAGGAGATTATTTTATTGCGCAAGGCGTAAAACTGGCTCAGCCCAGTTTTATAGACCGTGTAATACTGCGCTTTGGTATTGCCGACCCCAGTCAAAATTATCATGTCCCACTAATTGTCACACCATGGACGTACTCAACTTACCGCGGCAGCTGACTACTATTCTTTCTATCAGGAAAAAAACTTATGGAAAGCTATCTCACGGAGTTTGGCAACCTGCTGCTACGCTGGTTGCATGTCATTGCCGCCATTGCCTGGATCGGTGAATCAATTTACTTCGTCATGCTAGACAACAGCCTGACAAAGCCAAATGGAGAAAAGGATTCACGCTATGACTTGATTGGTGAAATGTCATCGGTACACGGTGGTGGCTTCTACCACAATCAGAAATATCTGACCCACCCCCCTTTCCCCTTAGATGAAAAGCTACACTGGTCATTCTGGAAGTCTTACACTACTTGGCTTTCAGGCTTTGCCTTGTTCTGCTTGCTATACCTGAGCAATGCTTCTGTCTATCTGGTTAACCCGGCAAGTCCTTGGGCTTGGGCAGCAGTATTGACCCCAGGAGAAGCCGGTGTCGCTGCACTTGCATTGCTTATTGTTGGATGGCTACTTTACGACGAGTTATGTCGCCGAATCAGTCCAGAAATGCAAAGAGATGGTCTCTTGAGCGTAGCTGTTGCAATCCTGATGTCAGGAGTCGCGTACTTCAGCAGTCATGTATTTCAAGGGCGGGCAGCATTCCTTTTGACAGGAGCAGTAATGGCAACATGCATGTCTGCAAATGTATTCTTCTGGATCATTCCGGGTCAGCGAAGAATGGTAAAAGCACTTAACTCTGGAGAACAACCCAATCCACTGGATGGTAAGCGGGGAAAACAACGGTCTGTACACAATACCTACTTTACGCTACCTGTGGTTTTTCTGATGATCAGCAACCACTATGCCTTTGCTTACAGTAATGAGGCATCGTGGTTCATCATGACGCTATTCATTCTGGCCGGGGCATTAATCAGGCAGTATTTTGTGCTGCGCCATCAAGGACAGAATATGCTGACATTACCAGCGGCCAGTGGAATTCTCTTGTTTGTCATTGGAATGATAGCGGCACCCACTGACATCAAAACAGTCCCGACAGAAACAAGGAGTAGCAATAGCAATAACAACAAATCCTTGCCTGCTACAAGCAATAATATCCATATGGTCAGTCGCATCCTGCAAGAGCGCTGCGTTTCGTGCCATTCAGCAAGGCCCACGCAAGTCGGATTTAGTGCCGCGCCGGCAGGCATACTACTTGATAATGATCAGGATATCCAAAGACATCACATCAAAATCAAACAAGTAGTAGCCAGTAAATACATGCCCTTGGCCAATCTGACAAAAATGAGCGACGAGGAGCGACTTCAGATTTCACAGTGGGCACCATAAGGAACAGGCACTCTTTTATCCAGGTGAAACTTTAATCAGTTTCACCTTTTTTATTTTCAACCATTTTCCATCAACCAGGATTGCGGTGCATTTTCAATCCATTCAACT
This sequence comes from Aquitalea pelogenes, assembly GCF_041914625.1. Taxonomy (NCBI): domain Bacteria; kingdom Pseudomonadati; phylum Pseudomonadota; class Betaproteobacteria; order Neisseriales; family Chromobacteriaceae; genus Aquitalea; species Aquitalea pelogenes. The sequence goes on from NZ_JAYSDA010000004.1 coordinate 177,651, forward strand.
TGTAATATAAAATGGGGTGGATAAATCCACCCCGATCGTAATACACTATCAACAAATCGTTATTTCAAAACTATTGTGCTGGAATAGAATAATCAGATAGTTTCTCCAGCGCACGTACCATTGCACTATGATCCCAAGCCCCACCACCTTGAGCAACACAACTATTAAACAACTGTTGCGCCAGTGCCGTTACAGGTAAGGCCAATGCCATTTGCTGGGCGCTGCTTAGCGCCAGATTGAGATCTTTTTGATGCAATGTAATTCGGAATCCTGGATCAAATGTCCGCTTTACCATACGTTCACCATGCACTTCCAGTATTTTGGAAGAAGCAAAGCCTCCAAGTAGCGCCTGCCTTACCTTTTCAGGGTTAGCTCCTGCACGCGAGGCAAACAGTAGTGCCTCACCCACCGCCTCGATAGTCAATGCAACTACTATTTGATTGGCTACCTTGGCAGTTTGACCATCTCCATTGCCACCAACCCTGGTGATATTTTTCCCCATCAATTGCAATACGGGTAGCATTTGCTCGAAGACAGGCTGTGGCCCTCCTACCATAATAGATAAGCTGGCTGCACGTGCTCCCACCTCTCCACCGGAGACCGGAGCATCCAGATAGTGTCCACCCAATTGCTCTATCCGACTGGCAAATTTCTTGGTTTCAATCGGAGAAATGGATGACATATCCACGACTACCTTGCCGCTAAGATTTGCTTCAGCCACGCCATTGGCCCCAAACAATACGGCTCCCACATCTGGGGTATCTGGCAGCATCAGAATAATGATGTTGGCTAACTCAGCGACCTGTTTCCCACTGTCACAAACAGTAAGCTGATAACTTGCCAAAGACGGAGGTACGCCGCTGCGTGAATTGACGAATAGTGAATGGCCAGCTTCTATCAAGTGTTTGGCCATAGGAGCACCCATGATGCCTAGTCCGATAAATCCAATTTTTTTCATCTATGTCTCCTCGTTTTAATCAAACTTACTGGTACTGCGTCATCCAGCCCAGGCCTGCGACGGTAGTACTTTTAGGTTTGTATTCGCAGCCAATCCACCCTTGATATCCAATTCGGTCCAAGAAACTGAACAAGAAGGAATAATTGATTTCGCCCGTGCCAGGCTCGTGCCGGCCCGGATTATCTGCCAGCTGGATATGTGCGATATGCGGTAGTTGTAGCTGCAGTGTCTGGGCCAACTCTCCTTCCATACGTTGCATGTGATAAATGTCGTACTGGACATACAGATTGTCGCAGCCAAGTTCCCGTATCATGGCGAGTACCTGTCGGGTTCGTGACACCACAAAACCGGGAATATCGAATGTATTGATAGGCTCGACTAATAGCTTGATCCCTTCTGCTTTCAAGGCTTTTGCAGCAAAACGCAGGTTGTTGTGCAGGGTCTCCTGTACGACATCGGGGTCTGCATTTTGGGGGCGTATACCTGCCAGAACGTTTAATTGACGGCATCCAAGCACTTTTGCATAGCTGATTGCTTCGCCAACGCCATCCTGAAATTCTGCTTTACGGTCAGGCAGACAAGCGATTCCACGCTCACCAGCAGCCCAGTTACCTGCCGGAAGGTTGTGTAGTACTTGTTCTAGCTGGTGCTTATCCAATAGCTCAGCCAGCTGCTGTTTGTCGTAACCATAGGGAAACAGGTACTCAACTCCCCGAAATCCGGCTTTGGCTGCGGCTTGAAAACGTGACAGAAAATCTACTTCGTTAAACAGCATGGTGAGGTTGGCGGCAAATCTTGGCATAGGACTCTCCCACAGGATGTCGGCCGGTCAAGTTTGCCGGCCACATGGTTATTGCCGACTTACACGGTCAAATCGACAATATCTTCAAATTCGTTGATGGCATTGATTTCAGTACCCATGGCAATATTGGTGACCCGTTCAAGGATGACCTCGACTACAACCGGTACAGAGAATGCTTCCATCAAGCGGCGTGCCTCGGCAAAGCCTGTTGCCAGCTGCTCCGGGTCAGTCACTCGTACTGCTTTACAGCCCAATCCTTCCACTACCTTGACGTGATCAACACCATAGCTACCAAGCTCTGGAGCATTGATGTTCTCGAAACTCAGTTGTACGCAGTAGTCGATATCGAACTGGCGTTGAGCCTGGCGAATAAGCCCCAGATAGCTGTTGTTAACCAACACATGAATGTATGGGATGCGGAACTGCGCGCCGACGGCGAGCTCTTCCACCATGAACTGGAAGTCATAATCCCCGGAGATGGCGACCACTTCGCGTGTGGAATCCGCTACCTTGGCACCAAGCGCCGCGGGAATGGTCCAGCCCAGTGGTCCAGCCTGGCCGCAGTTGATCCAGTTGCGAGGCTGATAAACATGCAGGAACTGGGCCGCAGCAATCTGCGACAGACCGATGGTGCTGACATAGCGGACATCGCGCCCAAAATGGCGATTCATCTCTTCATACACGCGCATCGGTTTGATTGGCGTGTCGGCGTGATCCGAACGTCGCAACATGCTGGCCTTTCTCTGCTGGCACGCCTGCAGCCAGTCATGCCGAATGGTCAAGCGCCCTTGGGCGCGCCATTCACGTGCCACTTCAATCATTAGTTCCAATGCCATGGCAGCATCAGAGGTGATACCAAAATCGGGGGCGAATACCCGTCCGATCTGGGTGGGTTCAATGTCGATGTGAACGAATTTGCGACCCTGGGTATAGACTTCGACCGAGCCGGTATGCCTGTTGGCCCAGCGGTTTCCAATACCAAAGACAAAATCAGCAGCCAGAAGAGTGGCATTGCCATAGCGATGTGAGGTTTGCAGTCCCACCATACCGGCCATCAGCGGATGGTCATCAGGAATGCAGCCCCATCCCATCAGGGTAGGAATCACCGGAATCTGAACAATTTCGGCAAACTCGGTCAGCATTGCGGAGGCATTGGCATTGATCACGCCACCACCGGCGACAATTACCGGACGCTCGGCGTCCAACAGCATTGCGAGTGCCTTTTCAACCTGTGCACGCGTGGCACGTGGCTTGAAGGCCGGTATCGGTTGGTAGGTTTCCGGATCGAATTCAATTTCAGTCATTTGTACATCAAAAGGCAGGTCCAGCAATACCGGACCAGGGCGCCCTGAACGCATCAAATGAAATGCCTGTTGCAATGCGCCTGGCAGTTGCGCAGCTTCCATCACGGTAGTCGCCCATTTGGATACCGGACGTGCAATTTCCTTGATATCCACTGCCTGGAAATCTTCCTTGTGCAAGCGTGAGCGTGGTGCCTGCCCGGTTATGCACAGGATGGGAATGGAGTCCGCTGCTGCCGAGTACAAGCCGGTAATCATATCGGTTCCTGCCGGACCTGAGGTACCAATGCAGACACCGATATTGCCAGCCCGTGCCCGCGTAAAACCTTCTGCCATGTGCGATGCACCTTCAACATGGCGTGCCAGAAAATGGCGTATGCCACCTATCTTCTTCATGGCGGCATACATGGGATTGATCGCAGCACCGGGTACACCAAAGACAGTGGTCACCCCTTCCTTGATCAGCACGTGTACTGCAGCCTCGATTGCTCGCATTTTGGCCATTGGATAGCTCCTGGGTTAAGCAGGCCTCACCACACTGGTTGCAGCCTATTTGTTTGGAGACTATCCTGCGCAACAATTTTCAGTCAATGGCAAATGGAAGTGGTTTCCATTTTTATAAATTTACATTAAATATCGTTTATTTTCATCAAGTTATCGAATTTGTATTTATGGAAAAACAGACCAATTCATTACTTTTCAAACTTGAAAACCTCCTATCCAGGCAGTTATTACACTCAGCTGTACCTAAGGCGTAAAATTGCACAGCACACAGCGCCCGATCCACAATCAACAACGAGGATTTATGAGCAAAGCCGATACACTTCCCGCCCGTGGCAATATACGCAAGCGTACCGATGGCCAGGTGGCCGGCACAGGCCAAGTGCAATCGCTAACCCGTGGGCTGGTTTTGCTTGAACGCATTGCAGAAGCACCAGCTGGCATCATGCTGACCGATCTTTCGATGCAGGTCGGGCTGCCAAACTCCACGACACATCGCTTGCTGACCACCATGCAGCAAATGGGTTTTGTTCAACAGACTGGAGACCTGGGGTTGTGGAGCATAGGCGTCCGCGCGTTTACCGTCGGGAGTGGCTTTCTGAGCAGCCGCGACTTGTCTACGCTGGCAATGCCGATCTTGCGACAAGTGATGGAGGCGGCGGGTGAAACCAGCAATCTGGTGGTTTTCGACACTGACGCCTGGCAAAGCGTCGTGGTGGGACAAGTGCAATGCCGGGAGCTAATGCGCATGCTTGCACCGATAGGCGGGCGACTTCCCCTACATGCATCAGGAGCAGGCAAGGCATTTCTCGCAGCGCAGGATGAAGCGCACATCGAGCGTATCCTGCAGAAGACCGGTCTGCCCCTGTTTACCGGGAATACCATCACGACCCCGGCACAGCTGAAAGAGGAGATGGCACAAATCCATAAACAGGGATTTGCTGTTGATGATGGTGAGCATGCGGTTGGCTTACGCTGTGTTGCCAGTTGCATTTACGATGAATCTGGCAATGCGTTTGCCGCTATCTCGGTTTCCGGACCTGCATCGCGCATTCCGGATGAGCGCATCACCCACCTGGGCTCTCTGGTGATGCGGGCTGCTGGCGAAATCACCCGTTTGTATGGCGGAAAAGCAAGAAAGCCCAGCTGACTGCCTCTGCCAAATAAAAAAGGCTCTGCATGTGCAGAGCCTTTGCTTTGTCCGGAGAAACTCAAACTATTGCGGGTCTCGCAAACCTGGCGGCAGGGCAAAAACGGTGGACTCTTCCACACCACTGAGTTCTGACACACTTTCAGCACCATAGCTGCGAATCTGTTCGATAACCGCCTGGACCAGCACTTCCGGAGCGCTAGCACCCGCAGTGACACCAACCCGCTGCTTGCCGTCAAACCACTCTGGCTTGAGCAAAGAAGCATTGTCCACCATATACGCGTCCACGCCTCGCAATGCAGCAACTTCGCGCAGGCGATTGGAGTTAGAGCTATTGGGAGAGCCAACTACCACGATGATATCGCACTGGTCGGACAGTACCTTGACCGCATCCTGACGATTCTGCGTGGCATAGCAGATATCGTCCTTTTTCGGGCTGGTAATGGCGGGAAAGCGCTGCTTGAGTGCTGTGATGATGTCCCGTGTCTCGTCGACGGAAAGCGTGGTCTGACTGACATAAGACAGCGCTGAAGGATTGCGCACTTCAAGGCGGGCGACATCTTCAACGCTTTCCACCAGATACATGCCGCTATCTACCTGCCCCATGGTTCCTTCGACTTCAGGATGTCCGGCATGACCAATCATGATGATTTCCATCGCGGCCTTGTGCATGCGCTTCACTTCGACATGCACCTTGGTCACTAGCGGACAGGTTGCGTCAAACACTTGCAAGCCGAGCGCCTCGGCTTCGGCACGCACAGCCAGCGGCACACCATGAGCGGAATACACCAGTGTGCTGCCGGCGGGTACGTCTTTCAGCTCTTCGATGAAAATGGCACCTTTGGCACGCAGGTTTTCCACGACAAAGCGGTTGTGCACCACTTCATGCCTGACATAAATGGGAGCGCCAAACTTCTCGATGGCACGCTCGACGATGGCGATGGCCCGATCCACCCCGGCACAAAAGCCACGCGGGTTGGCCAGCATAATGGTCTTCGTCATCTGTAGTCCTTGCAAAACGCCACCACACGATGGATGGCAAAAACAGGTTCAATGCGCTCTGGGTTGCTTCAGGCTGTCGAGCACCATCAGCACGGCACCGACACAAATGAAGGAATCTGCCAGATTAAAAGCAGGGTAATACCAGCTGTGCTGGTAATGCACGAGGATGAAATCGACCACATGACCATAGGCCAGCCGGTCTATCACATTCCCGATGGCACCGCCCATGATGAAGCTGGCAGCAATATTCATCAGACGGCTAAAGCGACCCCTGATGATGTTCCAGCCCAGATAGGCTGAAACACCAAGCGCCAGCAGGGTGAACAAGTACTTCTGCCAGCCACCTGCATCACGCAGGAAACTGAATGCAGCGCCCGGGTTGTAAATCAGGGTGAAGCTGAAATAGCCGGGAATGACATCCCGCATTTCGCCAAACTGGTACTGCGTATTGAAATAAATCTTGGAGAGCTGGTCCAGAACGATGACCAGCAATGCCAGCCCCATCCATTTGCTCCAGACTCTGGCGTGAGGCACCTGCATGACAGATTCCATTTGATGACTTCCTTACCGGTCTATCCCCCGGAGCCTGTCCGGGGGATGCTCGGGAACAATCAGGCGTGCGCTCTGACTTCACCCTTGCCATCGATATTATCGACGCAACGTCCACATACTGCGCCATGACCGGCATGAGACCCTACATCAGCCCGATAGTGCCAGCAGCGATCACATTTCTGGTGTGCAGAAGGTGTCACGGTGATGCGGGTCTCCTCGGCCTCACGGACGCGCGCGGCCGATACGATGAGCACAAACTTGAGGTCGTCACCCAGGCTGGCCAGTTGCTGGTACAAATCACCGGCGGCCTCGATATCCAGCTCGGCTTGCAAGGAGGAACCCAGCTGGTCGGCACTGCGCAGCTCTTCAATCTGCTTGTTGACCTGGGCGCGCAGGCTGCGAATGGCTTGCCACTTCTGCTGCAAGGCTTGCTCGCTGGCTGCGGTGAGTGCAGGGAACTCGTGCCAGGTGTGGTACAGGGTGGACTCTTCATCACTCTTGGTGAGGACTTCCCAGGCTTCATCTGCGGTGAAGCACAATACCGGTGCAATCAACAACAGCAAGCTGCGGCTCAGATGATAGAGCGCTGTCTGGGCACTGCGGCGGGCATGACTGTCCGCCTTGGTGGTGTACAGACGGTCCTTGATGATGTCCAGATAGAAAGCACCCAGATCTTCCGAGCAGTAATTCACCACTTCCTGCATGGCATGGTGGAAGGCATAACGGGTGTACAGTTCGCCCGCCACTTTTTCCTGAACCTGACGCGCCATCAACAAGGCGTATTGATCCAGCTCCAGCATTTCACCAAACGGCACGGCATTTTCCAGCGGATCGAAATCCGACAGGTTGGCCAGCAGGAAGCGCAGGGTGTTGCGCAGGCGGCGGTAGCTTTCGGTCACCCGCTTGAGGATTTCATCGGAAATCGCCAGTTCACCGGAGTAATCAGTGGAGGCTACCCACAGACGCAGAATGTCGGCGCCCAGGCTGTCATTCACCTTTTGCGGCGCTACGACATTACCTTTGGACTTGGACATCTTCAGGCCCTTGCCATCCACTACGAAACCATGGGTCAGCAATTGCTTGTACGGTGCGCGACCAATGGTGGCGCAACCTGTCAGCAGGGAGGACTGGAACCAGCCGCGGTGCTGGTCGCTACCCTCCAGGTACAAGTCAGCCGGCCAGGCTAGTTCCGGGCGCTGCTTGAGCACGGCAAAGTGGGTGGAACCGGAGTCGAACCACACGTCCAGAGTGTCGGACAGTTTGCGATACTCGGCGGCTTCGCTACCCAGCAGCTCCTGTGCATCCAGGCTGAACCAGGCTTCGATACCCTGCTGTTCGATGCGCAGTGCCACTTCTTCCAGCAAGGCCAGTGAACGCGGATGCAGCTCGCCCGTTTCCTTGTGCACGAAGAAGGTCATCGGTACGCCCCAGTTACGCTGGCGGGATACACACCAGTCCGGACGGTTACCAATCATGGCTTCCAGGCGCGCACGCCCCCATGCCGGGAAGAATTCGGTTGCATCGACCGCGCTCTTGGCACGCTCGCGCAGTGCCACACCATCCTTGCCCTGCTTGTCCATGCCGATGAACCACTGGGCCGTCGCACGGAAGATGATGGGTGTCTTGTGACGCCAGCAATGCGGGTAGCTATGCAGCAATCGGGCCTGATGAATCAGGGTGCCATGCTGTTCCAGCGTTTCGATGACTTTGGGATTGGCTTCCCAGACCGACAGACCGGCAAACAGCTCGGTAGTGGACTTGTAGCGGCCATCATCCGCCACCGGGTTGTCAATCGGCAGGCCGTATTGCTGACCGACCTGGAAGTCTTCCAGACCGTGTGCAGGGGCGGTATGCACCAGACCGGTACCGGCATCGGTAGTGACGTGGTCACCACAGATGACAGGCACGCTGCGGCCATAGAACGGATGCTGCAATTGCAGCATTTCCAGCTTGTCGCCAGTGGTCTCTGCCAGCACCTTGGCATCGGCAAAGCCGTAGCGCTGCAGTGCAGACTCGGCCAGTTCCTTGACCAGGATGAGCTTGCCCTTGGGGGTATCAATCAACTGGTAAGTCAGCGCAGCACTGACTGCCACCGCCTGGTTGGCCGGCAGTGTCCACGGGGTGGTGGTCCAGATAACGGCCATGGCACCGGCCACCTGCTCGGCAGTCAGGTCGAACGCGCTAGCCAGCTTATCCTGATCCAGCACACGGAAACCAACATCGATTGCCGGAGAGTTCTTGTCTTCGTACTCGACTTCGGCTTCAGCCAGTGCGGAGCCGCACTCGATGCACCAGTGCACGGGCTTTTCGCCCTTGAACAAATAACCGTTGCTGTAAATCGTGCCCAGCGTGCGCACGATGTCAGCCTCGGTCTTGAAATCCATGGTCAGGTAGGGATTCTCCCAGTCACCCAGTACGCCCAGGCGAATGAAGTCCTTCTTCTGACGGGCAATCTGCTCCTTGGCATATTCGCGGCACAGCTCGCGAAACTTGGCGGCAGGAATGGATTTGCCATGCAGCTTTTCCACCATCAGCTCGATCGGCAGACCATGGCAGTCCCAGCCCGGCACATAGGGGGCATCAAAACCTGCCAGCGTCTTGGAGCGAACAATGATGTCTTTCAATACCTTATTGACCGCATGACCAATATGGATGTCGCCGTTGGCATACGGCGGGCCATCATGCAGGATAAATTTCGGGCGACCGGCAGACAATTTGCGCACTTTGTCATAGCGCTTCTGTTCCTGCCAACGCTTGACCCAGGCAGGTTCGCGTTTGGCCAGATCCCCTCGCATGGCGAACGGGGTATCCAGCAGGTTGACGGTTTTACGGTAATCGATGCTCATGCCTGCTCTCGCTGCAAACTGGTCAAATAAGTATGGGCACTGGCAGCGTCTCGTTCTATCTGCGCTACCAATGCCGGTAAATTGTCGTAGCGCTCTTCATCGCGCAACTTCTTCAGGAAATGCACCGTGACACGCTGGCCATAGAGATCGCCGGCAAAATCAAACAGGTGCGCTTCCAGTTTGTAATCACTGCTATTGCTGACCGTAGGGTTGAGCCCCAGACTGGCCACCCCGCCCTTGCGTCCGAACGGGGTATCTACTTCTACCACAAACACACCTTGCAAAGCGGGTTTCAGGTGTGGCAAATGCACATTGACCGTGGGGAAACCAATGGTGCGCCCCAGCTTCTGCCCATGCATGACCTTGCCGGAGATCTGGTAGCGCCGTCCCAGCAATGCATTGGCTGCGTCCAGGTCTCCCAAGGCTAGTCGTTCGCGCACCAGCGTGCTGGATGCGCGTTCTCCCTGTACCAGAACCGATGGCATCGCTTCAGTCACAAAATGCGGACAGGCGGACAACAGTTGAAAATTGCCCTGGCGCGCAGCACCAAACTGAAAGTCATCACCGATCAGCAAATAGCGCGTTTTCAGGTCCCGAACCAGAACATCCTGGATAAAATCCTGCGCAGTCATGCTCGCAAAACGCTGATTGAAGCGAAAGACAAACACATAATCCAGCAAGCCAGAGGCTTGCAGGACATTCAGCTTATCGCGCAAGGTGGACAAGCGGGCGGGAGGATTACTTCGGGTAAAGAACTCACGAGGATGCGGCTCGAATGTCAGCAAGGCTGTAGGCAAGGCGCGCGCGGTAGCCTCGTCCTTGAGACGCCGCAGCATGTGCTGATGGCCAAGATGCACGCCATCAAAGTTCCCAATGGTCAATGCACAGCCAGCGAGCCCGAAACGTCGTGGATCTCCTAGAAATACCTGCATCTGACGCCTAGCATCCTGAAAACTTATGATTGTAGCCGCCGGCAAGCAGTAGCGTCCAGCCATGTAATCAGAAGTGACAAAACAAAAAAGCCCCACGTTTGTGGGGCTTTTCGGTGTTTACCAGCGCAAATTACTTGGTGGTAACTTTAACAGCGTCGATTACAACATCAACACGACGATCCGGCTCGATGCAGGCCTTGATTTCAGCATTCTGCTTCTTGTTCTTGGCGTATTTCGGGAACTTGGCCTTGCACTCGTCGGTCATCTTGGCATCAGCCTTGCCCTTGCCTACGGCAGTAACCTTCTCAGCCGGTACACCAGCGTCAACGAAGTAAGCCTTAACAGCATCAGCACGCTTCTGGGACAGGGCGTTGTTCAGCTTGTCGGAACCCATGAAATCGGTGTAACCGTCGATTTCAACACCGTTCAGTTGACCTTGGCCAGCGTGTGCCTTCAGCTTGGCAACCAGCGGATCCAGTTCGCTCTTGGCATCCGGACGCAGGGTAGCCTTGTCGAAGTTGAACAGAACCTTGGCGGACAGGGTTACGTGTTCCTTCACGGAAACCGGAGCAGCCTTCGGAGCCTGAGCTACCGGAGCAACCGGCTTGGCAGCTTCGCGATCACCACACTCAACCAGGCCTTCCTTGGCCTTGTCGAAGTAAGCGGTATGCCAGCATTCGCCATAGTTATTACGGGAAACGGCATCGGTGGATTGATCAACGGTGTAGCCCGGCTTAGCTGCGAACGCGCTAGCGGAAACCAGCAGAGCAGCAACCAAGGCGCTCAGTTTCAGCTGTTTAGTCATATTATTCCCTCTTTTATCTATGAATCGGTATTGATGCGGTTGACGCAAACACCACGCGGACAATTCTACTGCAAACAACAGGGTAAGCGCCAAACTGTGTTTATGCAGTTAACGGGCACTATAGAAATGCGTCTATCCGGTGTCAACACAGCACGACGGCAAAAGCAGCGGAATTGTTGCAGAAAAGCATCATAAATCTGCAGCCAAGCCGTCATTCTGTCTCATTCACACGACACTATCACTGAGATGTTACACGCCGACGAAACAGCGGAACAGGTTCCCTGTGTGTCGATTGGTAACGTTCCGTGAAGGTGTCATATCCGGCCAGCGCACCATCAGTGTCCTTGCCATCCTTGATTTCGAAGGCATTGAAGCCGACTTGCCACAGATAGTGCAGCAAATCCACCCATACGTCGCCGAGCGCTCTTAGCTCACCGGCATAGCTGTAGCGCTCCCGCAACAAGCGACCGAGACTGTAACCGCGACCATCCGTAAAGGCCGGGAAATCGACCGCAACCAGAGGCAAGTCCGGCAAATCAGCGGCCAACAAGGCCGGATCGGCATCCGGAGCCAGCCACACTGCCGTTTTGCCAACCCGGCCCTGCCAGGCAGACTTGTCCGCCAGCCACAATGCAAGGGGAACGATCACATCGACATCCGCAGCCACTTGCGGGTATTGGCCTTGCTCATCAGCACGCAATACCTGCCAGCTGTCCTGCGTAATTTGTCCATCCTTAATGATGCTTCGCATACACGCGCTCCTTGAAGGGGTCGAGGCCGATACGGCGTACGGTTTCAATAAAGCGCTCTCCGTTTGTGCGCTGCTCCAGATAGACCGTCATGATTTTTTCAAAAGCCAGTGGCACATCAGCCTGGGCAAAGGAGGGGCCGATTACCTTACCGATGGTGGTATGACTTCCCTGACTGCCGCCCAGCGTAATCTGATACCACTCCTCACCATTCTTATCCACACCAAGAATGCCGATATTACCGATGTGATGGTGACCGCAAGCGTTCATGCAGCCGGAGAAATTGCAATCAATCTCGCCGAGGTCGAACAGGTAATCCAGATCCTCAAAGCGGGTCTGGATGGCTTCAGCAACCGGAATGGAACGCGCATTGGCCAGGCTGCAGAAGTCACCGCCAGGGCAGCAGATGATGTCGGTGAGCAAACCGACATTGGGGGTGGCAAAGCCCTGGCTCTTGGCCAGTTGCCATACTTCATACAAGTCCCGTTCGCGTACATCCGGCAGGATCAGGTTCTGCTCATGCGCCACACGAAGCTCACCATAGCCAAAGCGGTCCGCCCAGTCGGCAGCGGCGTCCATCTGTTCTGCGGTGATATCGCCCGGCGGTACGCCGGTCTTCTTCAATGACAGTACGACAGAACGATAGCCGGCCTGTTTGTGAGGACGGGTGTTGCGCTCCAGCCAACGGGCAAATGCAGGCTCTACAGCCAGTTTGTCTGTCAGTTCCGGCGGATTGGACTGCAGCACGTCATAGGCCGGATCGGTGAAGTAACTGGCGTAATGGGCAACATCCACATCCCGCAGGGTGGATGGGCCATCTTTCAGATGCAGCCATTCGTCTTCTACCTTGGCGGCAAAGCCCTCAACAGTCATGGCTTTGACCAGAATCTTGATCCGCGCCTTGTACTTGTTGTCACGGCGACCAAAACGGTTATAAACGCGCAGCACCGCATCCAGATAGGTCAGCAGATGGCGGGTCGGCAGGAATTCCTTCACTACCTCGCCAACAATCGGGGTACGCCCCAGACCACCGCCGACAATCACCTTGAAGCCGACTTCACCCGCCTCATTGCGCACTACATGCAGGCCGATGTCGTGTACTTGCGTTGCGGCACGGTCTTCCACGCTGCCGGATACGGCAATCTTGAACTTGCGCGGCAGGAAGGCAAATTCCGGGTGCAGGGTGCTCCACTGGCGGATGATTTCGCAGTAGGCACGCGGATCGAGCAATTCGTCCTGGGCGACGCCGGCAAAGGCATCCGTGGTGGTATTGCGCACGCAGTTGCCGGAAGTCTGGATGGCATGCATTTCCACTTCGGCCAGTTCGGCCAGAATATCCGGCACGCGCGCCAGTTCCGGCCAGTTGAACTGGATGTTCTGACGCGTGGTGAAGTGAGCGTAGTTCCTGTCGTAGGTGCGGGCAATGTGCGCCAGCTTGCGCAGTTGACGGCTGGACAGGTGACCATAGGGAATGGCCACACGCAGCATGGGCGCATGGCGCTGCACATACAGGCCATTCATCAGGCGCAGTGGGCGGAATTCGTCTTCAGTCAGCGCGCCGCTCAGAAAGCGCTGGGTCTGATCGCGAAACTGTTCAACTCTCTCGCGCACAATGCGATGGTCGACTTCATCATAACGGTACATGGTTGCTTGTCCTTGGGTAAGGTTGGCCTGGTAGGAACGGCCAGCCTTATGCTGGGCGCTTGAGAGGACTGGATTTGATGTGCAGTCCGCACTCTTTCGATTCCGGGTTTTCCCACCACCAGCGTCCGGCTCGCACATCTTCGCCAACGGTGATGGCGCGGGTGCAAGGAGCGCAGCCGATGGAAGGATATCGCTGATCATGCAGGGCGTTGTACGGCACATCGTTGCTGCGGATGTACTCCCATACTTCGGCCTCGGTCCACTCGATCAGCGGATTGAATTTCATCAAGCCGTTGTCTGCGTCAAACTCCTGATTACCCAGGTCTTGCCGGGTGGGCGACTGTTCGCGTCGCAGGCCGGTAATCCATGCCGACTTGCCTGCCAGGGCGCGCTTCAGCGGCTCGATCTTGCGGATCTGGCAACAGGACTTGCGCAATTCAACGCTTTGATAGAAACCGTTGATGCCATGCGTGTTGACATAACTTTCGGTTGCAGCGGTTTCCGGGAAGTAAACCTTGACCGCTACCGCAGGATAACGCTCGGCCACCTGCTGCATCAGGGTATAGGTTTCGGCAGGCAGGCGACCGGTGTCCAGGCTGAACACCTGCAGCGGCAGGGACAGGCGGGCGATCAGGTCGGTCAGCACCATGTCTTCGGCACCATAGCTGTTGGCCAGCACTGCGTCAGGGTGTTTGGCGGCAATTTCGGTCAACAGGGCTTGAGTTGCTGCAAGTTTTACATCCAGGCTCATCGAGCGCTCCACGAATAGGTAAAGTCTGGCTAGGGCATCATCCTACCCAAGCCCTATATAAACCTAAAAGAATATTGTGTTAGTATTTAATGCCTACAGGTTTTATGGAATATGCCCGTCTTATGAAACTGCAACAGCTGCGCTATCTGGTCGAAGTGGCCAAACAGGGTCTGAACGTGTCCGAAGCGGCAGAGAAACTGCACACTTCGCAACCGGGCATTTCCAAACAAATCCGCTTGCTGGAAGACGAGCTGGGCATCCAGGTGTTTATCCGCAATGGCAAGCGCGTGGTTTCGGTATCTGAACCGGGCAAGGAAGTGTTGCGCATTTCCGAGCGCATCCTGCGCGAAGCGCAAAACCTGAAGCGCGTCGGGGATGAATTCTCGCGCGAATCGGAAGGTGCACTCACCATTGCCACCACCCACACCCAGGCACGCTATGCCCTGCCCCCCACCATTGCCGCTTTCGTGCAACGCTATCCCAAGGTCAAGCTGTCGATCAAGCAAGGCAGCCCCACCCAGATTTGCGAGATGGTGGTTTCCGGCGAGGCGGACCTGGCCGTGGCCACCGAGGGCATCGCTCTTTATAAAGAGCTGGCCATGCTGCCTTGCTATGAGTGGAACCGCTCGGTGGTTGTCCCGCAAGACCACCCCTTGTTGCAGCTGGATCGTCCGCTCACCCTGGCTGACATCGCCAGCTATCCGATTGTCACCTACGACTTTGCCTTTGCCGGCCGCTCAAAGATCAACAAAGCCTTTGCCGACCAAGGGCTGAGCCCCAATGTCGTGCTGACCGCCATCGATACGGATGTGATCAAGACCTATGTTGCCCTGGGCCTGGGCATCGGCATCATCGCCAGCATGGCATTCGAGCCCAATCGCGATGCCGGCTTGCGCATTATCGACGCAGGGCATCTGTTCGAGCCGTCCACTACCAAGATCGGCATTCGCAAGGACGCCTACCTGCGCGGCTTTGCCTATACCTTTGTCGAACTGTTTGCGCCGCATCTGCACCGCCGCGAAGTGGAAGCAGCCCTGCTTGCCCATGACAGCGATCTGGACGACTAAGACCCGACAACACCCCTCCATTCCAGCGTTGTGCCTTCCTGCTTCAGGGGCGCAGTACTATTTTATTAGCCACTGCACACAGCAGGCTCAACGCTCCGACAAGCAAACGCCCCGGCATGCCGGGGCGTTTTTGCTGCGTCGACCTGCTGCTGGTTACAGAGTCAGGCCGCCGGTTACTTCAATGGCGGCACCATTGATGTAGCTGGCTTCGTCCGATGCCAGGAAGGCATAGACGTTGGCGATTTCGCTCGGGTCTGCCATACGCTTCATCGGCACCTTGTCTTCCATGGCCTGGATGACTTTTTCCGGCATGGATTTCAAGATGGGCGTTGCCACAAAGCCCGGGCATACGGCGTTGGCACGGATGCCTTTCTTGCCCAATTCCTTGGCCCAGGTTTTGACAAAGCCGATCACGCCAAACTTGGTGGCTGCGTAGTTGGTCTGGCCAAAGTTGCCATATACGCCAACAACGGAGGAGGCGTTCAGGATCACACCGCCACCCTGTTCAACCATGGTATCCACCACGGCGCGGGCGCAGTTGTAAACACCCTTCAGGTTGATGTCGATCACCTTGTCGAACTGGTCGTCGGTCATCTTGATCAGCTGGGCATCCATCACGATACCGGCATTGTTGACCAGCACGTCGATACGGCCAAAACGGTTTTTCAGATCGCCAACCATATCGGCAATCTGCGCCTTGTCCGTGACATTGACCAGGTAGCCTACAGCTTCCCCGCCCTGAGCCTTGAGTTCTTCCACCACAACATTCACGGCATCGATGTTCAGGTCACAGACGGCAACAATGGCACCTTCCTTGACAAACTTCTCTGCAGTCGCCTTACCGATACCGCTGGCAGCGCCAGTGATGATGGAGACTTTCCCTTTCAATCGCATGGTTCTTCCTTCATTAACTTGAGGTTGCAGGCAACCCGGTGTCGGGTCGACTTTCGGGCTCCACCATCGACCCATTCAAGATCGGGTTCCTGTTTGGTCTTGTCGTTATTATGTTTTTGCTACAAAAAACGGGAGCATCGTGTGCTATTTTGCAGCGCAACACGATGTCGCACTGCAATATAGCGCACCTGCTCCCGTCGGTAAAGCAATCGCTCTAGCCCGCCTGTCAACAGGACAAAGGCATTGAATAAAGAGCGATTTCCGCCTTATTCCAGACCCTTGCTGGCCAGGT
The DNA here is from genome assembly GCF_041914625.1 of Aquitalea pelogenes. Lineage (NCBI taxonomy): Bacteria > Pseudomonadati > Pseudomonadota > Betaproteobacteria > Neisseriales > Chromobacteriaceae > Aquitalea > Aquitalea pelogenes. The sequence continues at coordinate 193,897 of NZ_JAYSDA010000004.1, forward strand.
AGTCTTCGTAATTGCCGGTATAGTAGTCATAACCACCCTTGCCATCCAGCTCCAGCACATGGGTAGCCAGCGAGCTGACGAACTGACGGTCGTGCGAGACGAAAATCAGCGTGCCCTTGTACTTTTCCAGCGCCATGTTCAGGGATTCGATCGACTCCATGTCCATATGGTTGGTCGGTTCGTCCATGATCATCACGTTCGGCTTTTGCAGGATCAGCTTGCCATATAGCATGCGGCCCTTTTCACCACCAGAGAGAACACGTACCGGCTTGGTCACCTCATCACCGCCGAACAGCAGACGGCCCAACGTGCCACGGATGACCTGCTCGTCGTCACCTTCCTGACCCCACTCGCGCATCCACTCGGTCAGGTTCATGTCGGTGTCGAAGTCGGCTTCGTGATCCTGCGCGAAATAACCGATCTGGGCTTTTTCCGCCCATTTGATATTGCCGTAGTCTGCAGTCAGTCCTTCGGCAAAAGCGGGTTCGAACGCACCAGCCAGCAGCTTGACCAGCGAGGTTTTACCCGCGCCGTTAGGGCCGATCACAGCCAGGCGGGCACCGGCTTCCAGGATGAAGCTCATGTCCTTGAACAGCACCTTGTTGTCGTAGGCCTTGCTCAGGTTTTCCACTTCAACGGCCTGACGGTGCAGCTTGAACTTGTCGTCGGTCTCGAAACGGATGAACGGGTTTTGGCGGCTGGAAGGCTTCACCTCCACCATTTCCGACTTCAACTTGTCCACCTGCTTCAGACGGGAAGTAGCCTGACGCGCCTTGGACTTGTTGGCCGAGAAACGGGCCACGAATTCCTGCAGTTCCTGGATACGTTCCTTGGCCTTGCTGTTGGAGGACAGCTGACGTTCGCGAGCCTGGGCCGAGGCAATCATGTAGTCATCATAATTACCCGGATAGATACGGATGGTGTTGTAGTCCAGGTCCGCCATGTGGGTACATACGGAATTCAGGAAGTGGCGGTCGTGGGAAATGATGATCATGGTGGAGTTGCGCTCGTTCAGCACATACTCCAGCCAGCGAATGGTGTTGATGTCCAGGTTGTTGGTCGGTTCGTCCAGCAACAGGATGTCCGGGTTGGAGAAAAGCGCCTGCGCCAGCAGCACACGCAGCTTCCAGCCCGGTGCCACTTCACTCATCGGACCAAAGTGCTGCTCCACCGGAATGCCCACACCCATCAGCAGTTCGCCGGCACGTGCTTCGGCAGTGTAGCCGTCATATTCGGCAAACTTGGCCTCCAGCTCGGCCGCGTGCATGTAGTCTTCTTCGGTGGCTTCGAGATTGGCATAAATGGCGTCACGCTCGCTCATTGCCGCCCACATCTCAGTATGGCCCATCATCACCACATCGATGACGCGCTGGTCTTCGTAGGCAAACTGGTCCTGACGCAGCTTACCCAGACGCAGGCCGTTTTCAATGGCCACTTCACCGCTGGTCTGCTCCAGGTCGCCACCCAGAATCTTCATGAAAGTCGATTTGCCGGAACCGTTGGCACCAATCAGGCCATAACGGTTGCCTTCGCCAAACTTGACGGAAACCTTTTCAAACAAAGGTTTCACGCCAAACTGCATGGTAATGTTGCTTGTCGTAATCACGCTTGGGATCCTTCAGCCAATCCAGCCGTAAGTATCGGAAAAACCGTGGATTCTAACACATCAGCACGACATTCCGGCGCTTGGCACCAAATGCAATGACATGCTTTTGACCCGTAGGGGAATTCCGCTACAATCGAAGACTTTGAATCCTCATCCCTAGATATAGGCAGAACTATGCTTACCGGTAGCTTGGTTGCCCTGGTCACCCCGATGTCCGCAGATGGTCGGGTCGACTTCGAATCTCTTTCCCGCCTGGTCGATTTCCACATCGACAACGGCACCAGCGGCATCGTAGCCGTTGGTACCACTGGTGAATCCGCCACCCTTGCTGTTGATGAACACATCGCCGTCGTTGAAGCCGTCATCAAACAGGCCAAGGGCCGCGTCAAGGTTATCGCCGGTACCGGGGCAAACTCCACCGCCGAAGCCATCGAACTGGCTGCCCATGCCAAGCAGGCCGGTGCCGACATGACCCTTTCCGTGGTGCCCTACTACAACAAGCCGACGCAGGAAGGCATGTACCGCCATTTCCGCGCAATTGCTGAAAGTGTCGACATTCCGGTAATCCTGTACAACGTACCGGGTCGTACCGTTGCTGACATGAACAATGACACCGTACTGCGCCTCACCGAAGTGCCCGGCATCATCGGGCTGAAGGATGCAACAGGCGATATCGGCCGCGCTTGCGACCTGATCAGCCGTGTCCCGAAAAACTTCGCGCTGTACTCCGGCGATGATGCAACCGGCATGGCATTCATGCTGTGTGGTGGTAATGGCGTCATCTCCGTCACCTCCAACGTTGCACCGAAGCTGATGAGCCAGATGTGTGACGCCGCCATTGCCGGTAACGCGGCCTTGGCACGCGAACTGAACGACAAGTTGCAAGGTCTGCACAAGCAGCTGTTTGCCGAACCCAACCCGATTCCGGCCAAATGGGTACTGCAAGAGCTGGGCATGATTCCTGCAGGCATCCGCCTTCCCCTTCATGTAATGTCGGACAGCCTGCGCCCGCAGCTGACGGCCGCCATGAAGCAGGCTGAACTCATTTAAACCCCCTGACGACAAGGGAGTCCGCATGAAACGAAGCGCGCCCGCCGCGATTCTGCTTGCAACCGGCATTCTCGCTGGTTGCAGCACCTCCAACCCGCTGGAAAAGAAACTGGACTACAAGTCCGCCGAACCGCCCAAGGCGGGCAACACTCTGGAAGTGCCGCCGGACCTGACCGCGCCGCAAATCCAGAACAAATATGTCATTCCGGCCACTGGCAGTGCTTCTGCCCTGGCCAGCAGCAATGCCGTGGCAGCCACCCAGCAAGCCGCCGCCGTTCAGGCTGCCGTGACTGGCAATACTGTCGCCGTCAACAGTATCGACAACATCACCATGGAACGCGCCGGCACCCAACGCTGGCTTGAGGTGAAGGGCAAATCGCCGGCAGAACTGTGGCCTGTATTGAAAGCCTTCTGGCAGGAAAACGGTTTTGTCATCAAGACCGAAGAGCCTGACCTTGGCATCATGGAAACCGACTGGGCGGAAAACCGTGCCAAACTGCCGTCCGATGGTATTCGCAAGCTGATGGAAACGGTTGGCCTGGGTGGTGCAATGTCCACACCGGAGCGCGACAAATTCCGCATCCGCCTGGAAAAAACCGCCAACGGCACCGAGATCTACTTCTCGCATCGCGGCATGTACGAAACCTTCATCAACGAAGGCAAATCGGACACCATGTGGCAGCCGCGTCCGGTTGATCCCAATCTGGAAGCCGAGCTGCTGGGCCGCTTCATGATCCGCATGGGTATCAATGAAGAGAAGGCCAAGGAAGCCATCAAGAAAACCCAGGTGGTTGCCGACAAGCCGAAAGACAGCATTGTTGATGGCAAACTCAACATCAACGACGGTTTTGACCGTGCCTGGCGTCGTGTAGGCCTGGCGCTGGATCGTATTGGTCTGGTGGTCAATGATCGCGACCGTTCACAAGGTATTTACTTCGTGAAACCCGCCAAGGGCGAACTGGACAAGGAAGAATCGTCCAGTGGTGGTTTCTGGTCCGGCCTCGCTTTCTGGAAGAGCAAGGACGCCGATCAGAAAGCAAACTCCGGCGCGCCGGAATACCGCGTGGTGGTCAAGGAAGAAGGCAACGGTACCAGCTCGCTGGTGGTACAGAACAAGCAAGGTCAGGTTCTTTCCGACAGCTTTGCCAAATCCGTCCTGTCCAAATTGCAGACCGAGTTGCAGTAAGCAACTGCTGCCGCAGCAAAAAAAAGCCCGCATCCGCGGGCTTTTTTCATTTCATTCCTCACATCTGCCATACAACAGCAAATGACGGACATAAAAAAACCGGCCGAAGCCGGTTTTTTGGTGCTTTCGCGCTGAATTACTGAGCAGCGGAAGCAGCCGGAGCGGAAGCAGCAGCAGCGGAAGCGTCAGCAGCCGGAGCGGAAGCATCAGCAGCCGGAGCGGAAGCGTCAGCAGCCGGAGCGGAAGCTTCAACAGCAGGAGCGGAAGCTTCAGCCGGAGCATCAGCCTTCTTACCGCAAGCGGACAGAGCAACGGCCAGCAGGGCAGCAACGAGGAGCGACTGTTTCATTTTTTCTTGACCTTTAAAGATAAGTTAACAAGACGTCAATTTAATCGCCCAAGCTGTATTTGGAAATGACTGGGCGACTGAAAATCTTTCAGTGCGCAAATTGTATCACGAAAAAAATTGCTGTGTAGGGGGGGAGAGTAGCAAAAATGCCACCAATCGCCCGGCAACCTTCCGCAGTGCAACATTCACGGCAAAATGAGCGTTTGAACGCCGATGCTTGCCGCTTGGATGCCTTGCCATGTGTACATTTGAACATCTGATGTGGTTATTTTGCTACAGACGGCGACAAATGCCAATATCCATCGAGATATCCTTCGTACAGCACACCCAATAACGACGGCCTGATGTCGGCTGCCGACAAATGGCGCTGATTGGCAAACTGTTGCCACACCGCAACATCAGCCGGTTCGATTTCGAGAACTTCGCCATTGCAATAGAACATTTCCTGGTGGAACAGGATCAGGCTCTTGCGGTCCAGTTCGACGCCATGCTGGGAAACTTCATTGGCAAATTCATCTTCATCCAGCTCGTCGTCAGGGGAATCGTAGAAGACATGTGGCTTAGGCTCAGTCAGGTAGTGACCCAGGAAATCGCTCACCGTGTCTTTGTTCCAGACAATCTGGCTGAGCATCTGGCTGACTTTGTCCACCATTTCTTCACTGATGCGGGCTGGATCGGGCTGGCGTTTCAACTCCGGGTCGGCATAGCGCCCATCAAGGCAGATGTGGTCTTGCAGATAAACCAGGAACTGCGTGGCCAGCTCCTGCGCAGGTGCCGCGCGAAAACCGATTGAATAGGTCATGCCCGGTTCGAGTGCGACACCGTAATGCGCGCATTTGGGCGGCAAATACAGCATGTCGCCGTGCTCCAGCACGAACTCCTCTTCGACACGAAAATCCTGCAGCACGCGGATGGGGGCATCCGGAATGAACTCGTCATCAGCCTGCGAGGAAATCTGCCAGCGCTTTTTGCCACCGACTTGCAGCAGGAATACATCGTAAGAATCGAAATGCGGACCAACCGTGCCACCCGGAGGTGCATAACTGATCATCAGGTCATCCAGCCTGGCAAACGGGATGAAATCGAATTGCCACAGAATCTTGTCGATATGCGGCAAATGATGATTCACATTCTGCACCAGTATGGTCCAGTCGGTTTCACCCAGCTTGCGAAAGCGTGCCGGACGGAAAGGCCCGCGTTCCAGATGCCAGCGGCCATTACGGTTTTCGATCAGGCGGGACTCGACATCCTCCTGCATCGCCAGCTCGGACAGACATTTGAAATCGACATGGGGACCGACATCAGTCAGTGCACCACGAATCAGCAAGGGCTTTTTTTGCCAGTATTCTTTGAGAAAGGCTTCTGGGGTAAGGCCACCCAGTAATGTCATCGGTTTCATGGCAGTTTCACGGGCTTGTGAGCCCTTCTATGGTTTACAATACGTTCAAGCGGCTGTTCCGCACCATTCCTTGCAGGAGAGGGAATTTCTGTGCTCCCTGCCCTGTCAAGATTTTTCATTTCATCCCGGACAATTTCTGATGCAAATCGCCAAAGATACCGTCGTTACCCTCCACTACGAGATGTTCGACGCGGAAAACAACCTCCTCGACAAGACCGAAGAGCCGATTGCTTACCTGCACGGTGGCTATGATGGCATTTTCCCGCTGGTGGAAGAGGCCCTGCACGGCAAGAATGTTGGCGACTCTGTCGACGTCAAGCTGAGCCCGGATGACGCTTTCGGCGACCCGGAAGAAGAACTGGTTCGCGTTGAAGACCTGGACGTGTTCCCGGCTGACGTGGAAGTCGGCATGATGTTTGAAGCTGACGACCCGGAAACCGGCGACGTTCTGCTGTTCCGTGTGACCGACATCGCCGACGGCAAGGCCATCGTGGATGCCAACCACCCGCTGGCCGGCCAGACCATCCGCTTTGTTGCCAAAGTTACCGAAGTACGTGCCGCCAGTGCTGAAGAACTCAGCCACGGCCACGTTCACGGCGCACACGGTCATCACCACTAAGCAATAAACGGGTAATCGTTTCGTATTGCCCGACTGACACTGGCGCTTCCCTGTCTGGTAACGGACTGGCGAAGCGCCAGTTTCATTTTCAATGCCATCGGCCTTGCCGATCGCACAAATACGGCACTGTCGGTCTGCTGGTTGACGGGCAACAGCATGCCGTCAGAATCGCATTTGTCACTTGATACAGGGCAAAGGATGTCGATGACGGATAAAGCGTCCATCCGGCTGCGTCATGGCACTCCTGCACATGCACGCTGAACGGCAGCGGCTTATGGTGCAGGCATCTGCCCCAGCGTGACACGATCCAGACCGGCCAGGTCTGCCAGGGTTTCAACTTGCTGCAATCCTGCTTGCCGCAGCAAGTCTCGCACTGCCGGGCCCTGATCATAACCATGTTCCAGCATGATCCATGCTCCAGCCTTCAGCCGGGACGGCGCACCGTCAATAATGGCGCGCAGGCACATCAACCCGTCAGCTTCATCAGTCAGGGCCATGCGCGGTTCGAAACGGACATCACCCTCATCCAGATGGTGATCGTGCTGCTCGATATACGGCGGATTGGAAACAATCAGGTCAAACTCCCCCTGCCCTGCCAATGGCTGATACCAGCTTCCCTGGTGGAACTGGACCTCGGCACCCAGCTGCTGGGCATTGCCACTGGCAACCTCAAGCGCGGCCGGAGACAAATCCACCGCCTGTACCTGCCATGCCGGCGCTTCCAGCGCCAGGGTGATGGCGATGGCACCACTGCCGCAGCCCAGGTCCAGCACACTCTTTGGTTCAAGGGTGGCCACACGCTGCAAGGCGGCTTCTACCAGATGCTCGGTTTCCGGCCGGGGAATCAACACCGCAGGGCTGACACGAAACGGGCGGCCATAAAATTCGCGCTCGCCCAGCAAATAGGCCATCGGCTCACCTTGCAGGCGGCGCTGTGCCAACTGCTCGAAACGCGCGGCTTCGCCTTCCGTGAGCGGCAGGTCCGGGTCTGCAATCATGCGGGCATGGGTCAGGCCTGGGCGGACATGCTGCAACAGCATGCGTGCTTCAAGACGTGGCAGGGAATGGCAGCGCAGTGCCTGTTCAAGTGTCAGCATGATTCATCATCAAAGCAGGAAAAGGGTGGCAAGGCCAAGGAAAATGAAAAAGCCACCAGAGTCGGTACATGCCGTGATCAGCACGCTGGAGCCCAGCGCCGGGTCACGTCCCAGCTTTTGCATCAGCGAGGGAATCAACACGCCCATGGTGGCGGCCAGCATCAGGTTGAGCGTCATGGCAGCCAGCATGACCAGTCCCAGTGACAGGCGGCCATACAGCATCCAGGCGATGAGGCCAATTGCGCCGCCCCAGATCAGGCCATTGAAGATGCTGACGCCCAGTTCCTTGCGCCACAAGCGCCAGGCCTGATTCACCTGCATCTGCCCCATGGCCAGGGCGCGTACGATCATGGTGATGGTCTGATTACCGGAGTTACCGCCAATACCAGCCACAATGGGCATCAGGGCGGCCAGCGCCACCAGCTGGTTGATGGAGTGTTCGAATGCGCCAATCACCCGCGAGGCGACAAAGGCAGTACACAGATTGATGGCCAGCCATGACCAGCGGTTTTTCACTGAATCAATAACCGGAGCAAACAGGTCTTCTTCTTCTTTCAGACCAGCCAGATTCAGCACCTCACTGTCAGACTCTTCCCGCAGCACGTCCACCATCTCATCCACGGTCAGCCGTCCGATCAAGGCTCCGCGCTCATCCACTACCGGAGCGGACACCAGGTCGTAACGCTCGAAGGCCAGCGCGGCATCGCGCGCTTCGTCCTCCGGGTGAAAGGACACCACTTCGGTAGCCATCACGTCGGCCACCATGGCTTCCGGGTCTGCCACCAGCAGGCTGCGCAAGGGCAGCACGCCACAGAGTGTCTCGTTGGCATCCAGTACGAAAATCTTGTCGGTCTGGTGTGGCAACTCGTCAAAACGGCGCAGGTAGCGCAAGACCACTTCGCAGCTGACATCGGCCCGGATTTTCACCAGTTCAAAATCCATCAGCGCGCCGATACTGCCTTCCGGATAGGACAGGGCCGATTGCAATTGCTGGCGCTCGGCCTCGCCCAGTTCGCCCATGACTTCATAAACCACCTGTCGTGGCAGGTCGCCGGCAAGGTCAGCCAGCTCGTCGGTATCCAGCTGGCGAGCAGCCGCCAGCAGTTCGGCCGGGGCCATGGATTCGATCAGGGTTTCCCGAACGGCATCGGAAACCTCCAGCAGGATCTCACCATCCTGCTGTGCCTTGACGCGGTCCCAAACCAGCAGACGTTCATCCAGCGGCAAGGCTTCCAGAATGTAGGCGATATCGGCCGGATGCAGGTTTTGCAGCCTTTGTTGCAGCTCGTCCAGTGCCGGTGAGGCGGCAGGGGCAATGCCATCCTCTTCGACATGCAGCGCGATCAGCCTTTGCACCTCGGCCAGGCTTTCGCTCAATCGTTCAGCAGTTTGTTTTTTTTCAATAACCGACAAGCACAACTCCTTCCGCCATGGCGACGGAGACGGGGCTACACGGTCGTAATGGCGGGAATCAACAAGAAAAAACGGGGGAGCCAAGGGCTATGGGATAACTGGGTAAGTCCATGTGCAATACCGCACCTTTTCGGCACGGCAGAACGTATAAACAGAAGCGGGATTGTAACATGAAGCCCCCTTTGCCTTCCAGCAAAGGGGGGGATCTCAAGGCAGGTCGGCAAACGCCATGCGACGCTGGATGATGCGGGTTTTCTTCATCAGGCCAGTGGCATTGCGATGTTCATCGTAATAGCGCGGATTGGGCACCATTGCCGCCAGTTTGGCAGCCTGTCCGGCAGACAGCCGGGAGGCACTGGTATGGAAGTAGTAGCGGGCGGCAGCTTCTGCACCGAACACGCCATTCCCCCACTCGATGACATTGAGGTAGATTTCGAAGATACGGCGTTTATCCAGCACCTTTTCCAGCATCACGGTAATTGCAGCTTCTTCCAGCTTGCGCCATGGTGTCTTCTTGCTGGACAGAAACAGGTTTTTCGCCAATTGCTGGCTGATGGTGGAACCACCCGCCACGATGCGCCCCTGCTTCAGGTTCTTCTCGAAAGCGGCCTCGATGCCATCCCAGTCAAAACCTTCGTGATCGGTAAACTTGGCATCTTCCGCCGCAATCAGCGCCCGTTTCAGGTTGGGTGAAATCTGGGTGTACGGCACCCATTTCTGCCGCAACTCAGCCTCCGGGTCGTCCTCCTGCAATTTGGCCAACTGCTCGTTCATGAAGGCACTGGCTGCCGGGTTATGACTGCGCCAGTAGACGATATGGCCGAAAATCCACAGGTTGTACAACACAATGGCGGCCACCAGGACCGCCATGATCTTGAAAATGAGCCGCATCAAATCAGGCCAGCACTTCTCGCAACATATTGGTGACCTTGCGCGTGTCCGGTTTGACACCACGCCAGATATGGAAGGACTCGGCCGCCTGCTCCACCAGCATGCCCAGGCCATCGGCCAGCATGCCGGCATTTTCGCTTTGGGCACGTTTCAGGAAAGGGGTCAGACCCTTGCTGTACACCATGTCGTAAGCCAGGGTGCGGGCGGTGAAGATGTTGGCCGGCAGCGGGGGAATTTCATTGTGCAGGCTGGTGGAAGTACCGTTGATGATGATGTCGAAGGTTTTGCCTTCCAGTGCCTCGTAGCCACTGGCCACCACCTCACCCCAGGGCGCGAAATGATGGGCAATGGATTCCGCCTTGATCAGGGTACGGTTGGCAATGGTCACCTTGGCCGGCTTCTGTTCCAGAATCGGTTCCAGCACGCCGCGTACGGCACCACCGGCACCCAGAATAAGGATGCTCTTGCCTTCCATCGGGAAATCGAGGTTTTCCACGATATCGCGTACCAGGCCGACGCCGTCAGTGTTGTCGCCATACACTTTGCCATCGCGGAAAGTCAGGGTATTGACGGCCTCGGCTGCGCGGGCGCGCTCGGTCACTTCCTGGGCCATGCGGAAGGCATCACCCTTGAACGGCAGGGTGACATTCAGGCCCAGGCCACCTTCTTTCACAAACTGGCCAACCACTTCGTTGAACTTGCCCAGTTCGGCAAACAGCTTTTCATATTGCACGGCTTCGCCGGTGGCTCGGGCAAACTCACTGTGAATGAACGGCGACTGGCTATGGGAAACGGGGTTACCGATGACGGCGTAACGGTTGGTCATGATCAGCTTTCTTGGATTCCTGTGGTGCTACCGCATCGTGCGGTTCATCTGCTGAGGTAGCACTTTGCCGTGTAACGTCATAAACATCAACCGGTCAATACCCCTGTCCCAACAAATCAGGCCTGCTTCAGCCTTGCACCCACGGCAAGCCATGGGCTTTCCAGCCATTCACTACGCCGCGATGCTCATGGGCATCCTTGTCGCCCTCAAAGCCCTCCATCACGTTGTATACACGGGCATATCCGGCTGCCGCTGCCTGTACGGCCGCTTCATGCGAGCGCACGCCGCTGCGGCACATCAGCAGCAGCAAAGCCTGCTTGTCGACCGCGCCCTGCAATTGCGCAAGAAACTGCGGATTGGGCTGCATGCCGGGAAAACTGCGCAGCTCGATACGCAATGCACCGGGTACCACGCCAACAAATTGCCACTCTGCAGCACTGCGGACATCCACCAGTACGGCACCTTCCACTTGCTGAATCAGGCAGTATGCTTCTGTCGGCGTCAGTGCGCCCTGATAAGACAATTGCTGACTGGCGGCACGTTCCGCAGCGGTCTGCAGGATCTTGACGGTTTGTTCCATGGGCTACCTTTCTTTGTAACGGGGCCGTGCCACACTATGGTGCGCAGGGCCTGCCAGTGCGGAGCGGCTGTCAGCACCAGGCAATGCACCAATATCGATCATTTGCACTTGGCAAGGCATCATTTTGGTGCACAACTTACGGCTAGCAGGACCGAACACCCTGTGACACAATGATTGAATTAGCGTTCTTAGCCTGGCACGCTTCATGCTTCAAGCGAAGCGTACCATCTTTATCAAGCAATATTGCTTTCGATGCACGTTGCCTTTAGGAGAACATTCATGGCGGTTGCAGACGTAGTCAAGCTGATTCAAGAAAACGACGTCAAGTTCGTAGACCTGCGTTTTACTGATACCCGTGGTAAAGAACAACACGTTACCATTCCGGCACACGTGCTGCTGGAAGATGCTGACGAGTGGTTCGAGCGCGGCCACGCTTTTGATGGCTCCTCCATTGCCGGCTGGAAAGGCATTCAAGCCTCCGACATGCTGCTGATGGCTGACCCGGCTACCGCCAAGATTGACCCCTTCTTTGACGAACCGACCGTATTCATGTCTTGTGACGTGATTGACCCAGCCGACGGCAAGGGCTACGACCGCGACCCGCGCTCCATCGCCAAGCGCGCTGAAGCTTACCTGAAGGCATCCGGCCTGGGCGACACCGCCTACTTCGGTCCGGAACCGGAATTCTTCGTATTCGACAGCATCACCTGGGGCACCGACATGTCCGGTTGCTTCGTGAAGATCAAGTCCGAAGAAGCTGCCTGGGCCTCCGCTGAAGAATTCGAAGGTGGCAACACCGGTCACCGTCCGGGCGTGAAGGGCGGCTACTTCCCGGTACCGCCGGTTGACTCCGCTCAAGACCTGCGTTCCGCCATGGTTCTGCTGCTGGAAGAGCTGGGCGTACCGGTTGAAGTGCACCACCACGAAGTGGCCACTGCCGGCCAGATGGAAATCGGTACCAAGTTCAGCACCCTGACCCAGCGTGCCGACTGGACCCAGATCCTGAAATACGTGGTTCAGAACGTGGCACACAGCTACGGCAAGACCGCTACCTTCATGCCCAAGCCCATCGTTGGTGACAACGGTTCCGGCATGCACGTTCACCAGTCCATCTGGAAAGACGGCAAGAACCTGTTTGCTGGCGACGGCTATGCCGGCCTGTCCGACACCGCCCTGTACTACATCGGCGGTATCATCAAGCACGCCAAGGCACTGAACGCCATCACCAACCCGGGTACCAACTCCTACAAGCGTCTGGTTCCGCATTACGAAGCTCCGGTAAAACTGGCTTACTCCGCCAAGAACCGTTCCGCTTCCATCCGTATCCCGCACGTGGCCAACCCGAAGGCTCGCCGTATCGAAGCGCGCTTCCCGGATCCGCTGGCTAACCCGTACCTGTGCTTCTCCGCGCTGCTGATGGCTGGTCTGGATGGTATCCAGAACAAGATCCACCCGGGCGATGCCGCTGACAAGAACCTGTACGACCTGCCGCCGGAAGAAGACAAGCTGATCCCGACCGTGTGCGCAAGCCTGGACGAAGCCCTGGCTGCCCTGGACGCAGACCGCGACTTCCTGACTCGTGGCGGTGTGTTCTCCAACGAATGGATCGACGCCTACATCGAACTGAAGATGCAGGAAGTGAACCTGACCCGCATGACTACCCACCCGGTAGAATTTGCAATGTACTACTCCCTGTAATCGGGCGATGGGCACCTCCGGGTGCCTTGCCGGATACAGAAAACCCGCGCAAGCACTGCTTGTGCGGGTTTTTTCATGCCTGCCGGCTACCGCCAGGAACACTCAGCCCGGCAACTCGGCAAAAGCCTTGAGCATGGCCAGGCCATCCTGTGGCGCAACAACCAGCTGGCTGACATCAAATGCAGGATCGAACACCGGGGCAAACTGGGGGAAGCGCGCCAGTGCTTCGGGCTGCGGCACATGGAAACCCATATACCACTGGCCAAACTCACGCTGTTTGCATTCGCTGCAAAACAGGGACTCCACCTGATGATGGCGCGAATCCTGGCTGATTTTGCTGAACGCAGCCTCAACCACAGCCTCCTCCCCCTCCAGCAGTTGCAAGAAGCAGCCATCGCGGTACAGCAACAGGCCGGTGATCTGCCGGGCCTGGTTATTGGCCACCGACTTGTCCAGGATTGCCGTCAAATCGGCAGGAGACAGGGCTGTGGTGGCCTTGCTGGAATAAAGCAACTGAATCAGCATGGGCCGGCTTTCTGTAAAGTGCCAGGACGATGGGCTGAACGGATGACTGCAAACATTTCCTCATTACCTTCTGCATGGAGACCGGACATCAAATACAGGCACACGCCATGCCATTGGCACAAGGTGATGCCCGGGCGCATGATGACACATTCCACAGATCTACGGCATGCTGGCCGCCGCCTTGTTGTCATGCAGATGTGACGCGAGACCACCTTTTGCTTATCATAGCGTCACATCCTCCCGTTTTCACCGCAGACGCCCGACACCATGAAAACCCTTGCTTTCTGCCTGCTGCTGACTTGTGGCCTGGCCCATGCCGAGGTGTACAAATACATCGACGCCAATGGCAATGTCACCTTCACCAATGTGCCGATCAAGGGCGCCAAGCCCATGCACCTGGCACCGCTGTCCACCTATGGCGGCAGTGGCAGCGGCAAGGGCAAGGCGGCCGCCAGCGGCAAATCTGCCTCCACACCGGATGGCTACCCCAGTGTGGACAACGGTACCCAGACCAAGCGCGACGAAGGCCGCCGCAAGATTCTGGAAAACGAGCTGGCCAATGAGCAAAAAGCCCTGGCTGATGCACAAAAGGCTTACACCGACGGCGCGGCTACCCGCAACGGCGATGAAACCCGCAACTACCAGAAATACCTGGACCGGGTACAAAAACTGAAGGACGCCGTCACCGAGCGCCAGAAGAATGTGGACGCATTACGCCGCGAACTGGGGCAAGCTGCATCCAATGCACAATAATGGTGCATAATTAAGGCCGATTTCGTGCATATGCGGTGCTCCGGCTTGGCGTGCTTATTGCTAATAGCCAGATGCACAGCCTCATCCGATTCGGAGCACCATGAACTCGCCCAGCTTTGCCGGCCTGGATTTACTCGACACCCCGGTCCTTATCACGCATGCCGATGGCAAACTCGAATTTGCCAATCCCGCCTGTGAAAACCTGCTGGCCATAGGCCGGCGAGAGTTGCTGCGCCACTCGCTGTTCGAGTTGCTGCAAGACAGCCCCGCCCTGCGCCAGGCATTGGCCACCGCCTTACAACACAACTCCAGTTATATCGAGCACGACCTCGAACTGCGCACACCGCATGGCGAGCAGCCCTTGCATATCGCCCTGTCGGTGACACCGATAGATGCGGAGGGTCGGCTGGCGCTGGTCGAGCTGCGACCACTGGATCAGCAACTGAAAATTGCCAATGAAGAGCGGCTTTTGCTGCAACAACAGGCTAATCGCGAGCTGATTCGTAACCTGGCGCATGAAATCAAGAACCCCTTGGGGGGAATCCGCGGTGCGGCCCAGTTGCTGGAGCATGAACTGTCAGACCGGCCGGAGCTGAAGGAATACACCGAAGTCATCCAGGAAGAAGCCCTGCGCCTGCAATCACTGGTAGACCGCCTGCTGGCCCCGCATCGCCGCCATGTGCGCAGCGAAATCAATATCCACGAAGTGCTGGAACGGGTGCGCAGCATTGCGCTGGCCGAGTATCCACAGGGCCTCGTCATCCGCCGCGACTACGACACCAGCCTGCCGCACATGGTGGCGGACAAAGAACAGCTGATCCAGGTGGTGCTCAATATCGTCAAGAACGCGGTGCAGGCCATGAAGGCCAAGGGCGAGGTGATTTTGCGCACGCGCGTCGCCCGGCAGGTCACCCTGGCACGGAAGCGTCACGTGCTGGCATTAAAATTGCAGATTGTCGACAACGGTCCTGGTATTCCGGAAGAAATCAGGGATCACATTTTTTATCCCCTGGTTACCGGACGTGCCGAAGGCACCGGCCTGGGGCTGACACTGGCCCAGGCTTATGTACACCAGCACGGCGGCAGCATCGAATTTGAATCCCGCCCGGGCCAGACCTGCTTTACCGTGATGCTGCCCTTCAGCAACACGGACTGAAACCAATTACAGAAACGAGGGCTGCTATGAATAACCCGGTGTGGATCATTGATGACGACAAGGCCATCCGCTGGGTCCTGGAAAAGGCACTCGGCCGCAGTGGCATCTGCTTTGACAGCTTTTCCAGCGCCGACGATGCGCTGAATGCCCTGTACGACAATACACCGCGCGTCATCATTTCCGACATCCGCATGCCCGGCACCGATGGTTTGAAATTCCTCTCCCGGGTAAAGGCCGATCATCCGCAGCTGCCGGTCATCATCATGACCGCGCACTCCGACCTGGATTCGGCAGTGGCCGCCTTCCAGGGTGGTGCGTTCGAATACCTGCCCAAGCCCTTTGATGTCGACCAGGCTGTGCAGCTGATCGAGCGCGCACTGGCCGAGAGCAATAGCCAGATCGAAGCCACCGGCGGCGTGGAAGCCATGCCGGTGCTGCTAGGCCAGGCCCCTGCCATGCAGGACGTATTCCGCGCTATTGGCCGCTTGTCGCAATCCCATGTCACCGTGCTGATTACCGGCGAGTCCGGTACCGGCAAGGAGCGGGTGGCCGAGGCGCTGCACCGCCATTCGGTGCGTTCCAGCAAGCCTTTCATTGCCTTGAATACCGCGGCCATTCCCAAGGATTTGCTGGAGTCCGAACTGTTCGGCCATGAAAAAGGCGCTTTTACCGGCGCGCTGGCCACCCGTCGCGGCCGCTTTGAAGAAGCGGAAGGCGGCACGCTGTTTCTGGATGAAATCGGCGACATGCCCACCGAGCTGCAAACCCGCTTGCTGCGTGTGCTGTCGGACGGACACTTTTACCGCGTGGGCGGCCATGTGCCGATCAAGGCCAATGTGCGGGTGATTGCCGCCACCCACCAGAATCTGGAAGACCGGGTCAAACGCGGCCTGTTCCGGGAGGACCTGTTCCACCGCCTGAATGTGATCCGCCTGCGTCTGCCGCCCTTGCGCGAACGGCGCGAGGACATCCCGCTGCTGACCCGCCATTTCCTGGCCAAGAGCGCCAGCAGTCTGGGCGTTGAGCCCAAGCGCCTGACCGAAGCGGCGATGGAAGTGATCAAGTTCCACAGCTTTACCGGTAATGTGCGCGAACTGGAAAACCTGTGTCAGTGGATTACCGTGATGGCACCGGGCCAGCAGGTGGAAGTGGGCGACTTGCCCGCCGAACTGCGCGAACCGGAAGCCATTGCACCGGCGACGGAAAGCGATGGCAGCCCGGTAGTCAGCAGTGCCGTGCACGTGGTGGACTGGACGCTGGGGCTGGCGGAAGAAGTGGCCCGTCGGCTGCGCGCCGGTGAAGTGGGCATCATCGACGACCTGACCCGCCGCTTTGAAGAAAGCTGCATCCGCACCGGGCTGGCCCACACCGGTGGCCGCAAGGTGGAAGCCGCCCATCTGCTGGGCTGGGGCCGCAACACCCTGACCCGCAAGATTCAGGAACTGGGCATGGAAGGGCATGACGAACATGCCGACCATGTCTAGGCGCTGACTGATCAGCCTGCCAGTACGGTAAGGCCGGGGAGCGTGGCGAAGCTGCGCTCCCGTACCGTGGCCAGAAAATCCTGCATGAAGGCAAGCGCTGCATCCTCGCTGCGCACCGCGGCATACAACTCGCTGCGCAAGCCGCCATCGCCAATGGTACGCGCCACCACATACCCCTTTTCCAGATAAGGCCGCACCGCCCAGTACGGCAAGGCCGCCACCCCGCGCCGGCTGGCCACCAGCTGGATGATGGCCACCGTCAGCTCGCTGCTGCGCCGTGGCGGATTCACCCCGGCGGGCAACAATACCTTGCGCCACAAATCCAGCATGTCATCCGGCACCGGGTACTGGATCAGCGTTTCACCGGCGAAATCCGCTGCCTGCCAGATTTTCTTTTCTGCCAGCGGATGATCCCGCGCCACGATGCCCACCATCTCGTAAGCAAACAAAGGATGGTGCACCACACCGGCTTGCGGCTCCATTTCCGACACGATGGCCAGATCCGCCCTTTGGGTCAGCAGCAGGCTGACCGGGTCGGCATGAAAGCCGGACACGATGTCCAGCTCCACCGCAGGCCAGTGCTGGCGGTAGCTGTCCATGGCCGGCATCAGCCAGTCAAAACAGGTGTGACACTCCACCGCCACGCGCAATTCACCGGCATCTCCTTCGCGAATGCGCGCCACATCGCGCTCGGCCGCCGCCACACGGCCCAGCAGCTCATGCGCCAGCGTCAGCAGGCGTTCCCCCGCCAGGGTAAAGCGTAGCGGCTGGGTCTTGCGTTCGAACAAGGGCTGCTGATAGTAAGCCTCCAGCTGCTTTAGCTGATGCGACAAGGCGGACTGGGTGAGAAACACCCGCTCTGCCGCCAGCGACACGCTGCCGGTTTCCTGCAAGGCAATCAGGGTTCGCAAATGACGCAGTTCCAGCACAGTCGCACCGTCCAATCATGAAAATAATTAATTCAAATCGACAAAATTATGCGTTTGAATCATACAGTAAAAACCACCATGCTGGAGCCACTGACAACAAGGAGCCCCGCATGACCACACTGCACCTGGCCGGTTTCCCCCGCATCGGCGCCAAACGCGAACTGAAATTCCTGCTGGAAAACTACTGGCAGGGCCAGATAGACGAGCAAGCACTGCAGCAAGGCGCACGCGAACTGCGCCAGCGCCACTGGCTGCTGCAAAAGGGTGCCGGCATCACCCTGTCACCGCTGGGCGACTTCTCCTTGTACGACCACGTGCTGGATGCGCAGATTCTGGTGGGTGCCATTCCGCCCCGCTTCGGCTTTGATGCGGCCACCATCAGTCCTGAACAGTATTTCCAGCTGGCACGTGGCAACCAGCAACAACCCGCGCTGGAAATGACCAAATGGTTCGATACCAACTACCACTACCTGGTGCCTGAATGGCATGCCGACACCCGCTTTGCCGCCAACCCGGCGGTCTTGCTAAGCCAGCTGGCTGAGGCACGGGCACTGGGCATCCGTACCAAGCCGGTGCTGATCGGCCCGGTCAGCCTGTTGTGGCTGGGCAAGTGCAAGGGCGGCGATTTTGACCGGCTGCAACTGCTGCCCGCACTGCTGGCCTGCTATGAACAGATCCTGCAACAGCTGTCCGCAGCCGGCGTGAGCTGGGTACAACTGGACGAACCCATCCTGGCACTGGACTTGCCCGCCGACTGGCTGCAAGCCATCGCCACTGCCTATCAGCAATTGGGCAGCACTCCGCTGAACCTCCTGCTGGCCACTTATTTTGGCAGCGTGGCGGAGCACACCGCCCTGCTCAGCACACTGCCGGTCGCCGGCCTGCATCTGGACCTGGTGCGCGCACCGGAGCAGCTGGCAGCCTTCGCCGCCCACTGGCCGGCAGACAAGATTCTTTCCGCCGGCATCGTGGATGGACGCAATATCTGGCGCAGCAATCTGTC
Organism: Aquitalea pelogenes; assembly: GCF_041914625.1. Classification (NCBI taxonomy): domain Bacteria; kingdom Pseudomonadati; phylum Pseudomonadota; class Betaproteobacteria; order Neisseriales; family Chromobacteriaceae; genus Aquitalea; species Aquitalea pelogenes. Next base: position 212,461 of record NZ_JAYSDA010000004.1, read on the forward strand.
GGCCCAGCTGGCGCTGCTGGAGCCACTGGCCGAACAACTGGGTGATAGGCTGTGGCTGGCCCCCAGCTGCTCGCTACTGCACTGCCCGGTAGATGCCGCCGCCGAAACCACCATGGATGCCGACATCCGCAGCTGGCTTGCTTTTTCCGTACAAAAGCTGAATGAGCTCAAGCTGCTGCAGCGTGCTCTGGAACAAGGCCGCAACAGCATCGTGCATGAACTGCAGGCCAGCGACCATGTGCAAACACTGCGCCGCAACAGCCCGCTGATTCATCGCCCGGCGGTGCAGGACAGGCTGGCCACGCTGCCGCCCGGTGCCGACCAACGCCGCAGCCCCTTCGCCAGCCGGGAGGCACAGCAACAGGATTGGTTGCAGCTGCCCCTGCTGCCCACCACCACCATCGGTTCCTTTCCGCAAACCGCCAGCATCCGCAGCGCCCGCGCCGCCTTCAAGCGCGGGGAACTGTCTGCAAGCGACTATCAACAGGCCATGCAGCAGGACATCGCGCTGGCCATCCGCCGTCAGGAAGCGCTGGGCCTGGACGTGCTGGTGCATGGCAAGGCCGAGCGTAACGACATGGTGGAATACTTTGGCGAACAACTGGACGGCTTTGTATTTACCCGGCTGGGTTGGGTGCAGAGCTATGGCAGCCGTTGCGTCAAGCCGCCCATCATCGTGGGCGATGTGGCACGGCCAAAGGCCATGACCGTCAGCTGGGCTGTCTACGCGCAAAGCCTGACACAGCGCCCGGTCAAAGGCATGCTCACCGGACCGGTCACCTTGCTGCAATGGAGCTTTGTCCGTGACGACCTGCCGCGCAGCACGGTGTGCAAGCAAATTGCCCTGGCCTTGAACGATGAAGTACTGGAGCTGGAAAATGCCGGCATCCGCATCATCCAGATTGATGAACCAGCCATCCGGGAAGGCCTGCCGCTGAAAAAGGCCGATCAGGCAGACTACCTGCGCTGGGCGGGCGAAGCCTTCCGGCTATGTAGCTGGCGGCTGGATGACAGCACGCAGATTCACACCCACATGTGCTACTCGGCCTTTGGCGACATCCTGCCGCAGATTGCCGCCCTGGATGCCGACGTGATCACCATTGAAACTTCGCGTTCGGACATGGCGCTGTTGCAGGACTTTGCCCGTTTCCATTATCCCAACCAGATCGGCCCCGGTGTTTACGACATCCACAGCCCGCGCACACCGCGCGCCGACGAAATGACGGCATTGCTGGAACAGGCCTTGCAGGTGATACCGGCCAGGCGCTTGTGGGTGAACCCGGATTGCGGCTTGAAAACCCGCAGCTGGCCGGAAGTGGAAGCCGCGCTGCAACGCATGGTGGCTGTGGCAAAAACCCTGCGCCAACAGCTGGCAGCAACGGCAGACTGACCGTCATCTATTGCAATTTGTAAAAACTATTTCTAGTATTTGCTTACCAAGACTCTCTCTCAGGGCCCACCCCCGGCCCGCTTGGTACCCGCTGATCAAGGGCTCCTTCGGGAGCCCTCTTTTTATCTGCGACAGCATGAAAAAACCGCCATACAGGCGGTTTTTTTCACAAGGCGGTGACTGCATCACTCATTGGGCGTCAGCATGCCCGGTGTCATCATCACCTTCAGCCGCACTTGCTCCAGATCGTGGCGCACGCGGTGGCTCAACCACCACACCGCCCCTTTCTTCACACTCCACAGCAAAGGCTGCTCGCCCAAGAGCTGGGCAGACAGGCGTCCGATATAAGGCTGATGCCCCACCAGCACGATGGTCTTGCCTGCCTCAGGCCAGTTAACGGCCTGCATCACCGCCTCGATCGAGGCATCCGGGTTCAATTCCGGCAATACGGTATAACGCTTGCTCAGCAGCGCAGCGGTCTGCTGCGAGCGTTTGGCTTCCGATGCCAGCAAGATAAAATCGCGCGGCAGACGGTCGCGCAGCCAAGCGGCCATCTGGCTGGCCTGTTGTTGACCACGGCGCGTCAGTGCGCGCGCCAGATCATCCGAGCCCTCTTCTGCCTCGGCATGACGCCATAGAATCAGATCCATCATTCACCTCCGTTATTGTTGTTGGTGCGGCATCACGGCAAGGTAAACCCGCCTTGTGGTGCCACACGACATGCCTGTATCCCAGAGCATGACAGCAGACCGGCAGCCTACACCAGCCTTGTGTCAGCTGCATGTCGGACAAACACCTAGCCAGCCCGGCCTAGTGCAGCAAAGGTGCCAGCAAGGGCACCAGAATGGCCGTCACCACACCATTCAGCCCCATGGCGAGGCCAGCAAAGGCACCCGCCGTTTCCGACAACTGAAACACCCTGGCCGTGCCGATGCCGTGAGCAGAAATCCCGGTTGCCGTTCCCAGCACCATGTCATCGCGCAAGCCCAGCAGATTGAACAAGGGTTTGACAATGACCGCACCGAATATGCCGGACAAAATCACGAACATGGCGGACAACTCCGGAATGCCGCCAATGCCCTGCGACACGCTCATGGCAATGGGCGTGGTAACGGCACGGGTGGTGAGCGACAGCAATACCTGCTGCGGCAATTGCAGCAGCCAGCCCACCCCTACCGCACTGACAATCCCCACCAGTCCACCAAACCCGATGGTGATGGCCAGGGGGCCGGCGGCACGCTTCAACCGCGACAGATTGCCATACAGCGGCACGGCCAGTGCCACCGTGGCCGGGCCCAACAGCATCTGCACCATCACCCCGCCCTTCATGTAATCGCGATAGCTGGTACCGGTGGCCAGCAACCAGGCCAGCAACAACAACACACCGATCAGCACCGGATTGGACAAGGGATGCCCCTTGCAGCGGCGGTTGAACAACACCGCCAGCTTGTAGGCCAGCAAGGTGACAAACACCCCGGTCAAGGGAGAGGTGCGGATCACGCTGAGGGCAGCATCGGTATTCATGCGCCCTCCTGGTGTCGATGACGCGCCAGCAGCAGCTTGAGCAACAGGCCGGGCAACAGCAGGGTCAGGGTGGTGGACAGCACCAGCACCACAATCAGCTGCCAGCCAAAACCGGCCAGCAAATCACGGTAGGCCAGCACCGCAGCCCCGGCCGGAATGAACAATAGAGACAGATGCGACAGAAAGCGCGGCACATTCAGCTTCATGCTTTCCGGTACGGATTTGCGCAAGGCCAGCGTGGCAAACAGCAACAGCATGCCCAGTACCGGGCCAGGCAAGGGCAGGGAAAAAGTGCGGCTGATCAGTTCTCCAGCCAGCTGGTAGCCTACCAGCCACAACAGGGTTTCTATCATGATCGTCATTCCGCTTGCGGCAACATGGCTGACACAAGTCCGGCAAAGGGCAAGAACAGGGGCTTTCATCATACCTGTCGCAGCCCGGCGGTGAAATAAACAGGCAAGCGTATTGTCGTATTACAGGCGACAAACAGGACAAGCATCGTCCGGCTTTGGCATAATGCGCGCCATGATCGAGGATTCACACTGGCTGCCGCAGCCGCCCGCCCTCCCCCCGGCCCTGCTCGGTTTTGTCACCGAGCCCGGCTCGCTCACCGAACGGCTGCTGGCCACCGGCCACCGCTTTGCGGTGCAACCGCTCAGCCAGGGCAGCAGCCCGGCCCATGCCGATGAACCCGCCCTGCTGGGCATCGCCCCGGACCAACCGCTGTATGCACGTCATGTGTTACTGACGCTGGACGAGGTACCGGTTGTCTATGCCCGCAGCATTGCCCGGCTGGACTGCCCGGTATGGCAGCCGATTCTGGACCGGGGCAGCCGCTCGCTGGGTTTCACCCTGTTTGGCGGCCTGCCGCAACTGCAACGCGCCCCCCTGCATTACCGGCAACTGGACAGCAGCCATCCGCTGTATCAGCCAAGCGCAGCCCAGGCCGACAGCCTCAGCGCACGGCGCTGCCGTTTTGTGCTGGATGACGCCCCCATGGTGGTGTGCGAGGTGTTCCTGCCCGCCCTGAAAGACTTTGCCCGATGACACTGCACGCCCTGAAAGACCGCTACACCGTTTACAAGCAGCTGATGCGCATGGACAAGCCCATCGGCACCCTGCTGCTGCTGTGGCCTACCCTGTGGGGGCTGTGGATCGCCGGTAACGGTAAGCCGGACCCGCTGGTGGTGCTGATTTTCGTGGTCGGCACATTCCTGATGCGCTCCGCCGGCTGCGTCATCAACGACTATGCCGACCGCCACTACGACATGCATGTAGAGCGCACCAGCCAGCGCCCGTTTGCCCGTGGCGCGGTGACCGAGCGCGAAGCGCTGCTGCTGGCCCTGGTGCTGGCCATTCTCTCCTTCCTGCTGATCTTGCCGCTTAACCAGCTGACCTGGCTGATGAGCGTGCCAGCGGTTTTCGTGGCCGCCAGCTATCCCTTTACCAAGCGTTTCTTCCCCATGCCGCAGGCCTATCTGGGCATTGCCTTCTCTTTTGGCATTCCCATGGCCTTTGCCGCGCTCAACAATCACGTTCCCGCACTGGCCTGGCTGCTGCTGCTGGCCAATGCCTTCTGGACCGTGGCTTACGACACCGCCTATGCCATGGCCGACAAGCCGGATGACCTGAAAATCGGCATCAAGACCTCGGCCATCACTTTTGGCGATCACGACGTCACCGGCATCATGCTGTGCCACGCCGTGTTCATCAGCATGATGACCGGTATCGGCCTGCACCTGAGCCTGGGCTGGCCCTTCTTTGCCGCGCTGGTCATCAGCCTGGGCTTGATTGCCAAGCAGTATCTGGAAATCCGCACCCGCGACCGAGGTCTGTGTTTCAAGGCTTTTCTGGACAATAACCGCGTCGGTGCGGTGCTGATGGCAGGTATCGTGCTGAGCTATCTGTTGAAGTGAAGGTTTAGCCACATGGTGGGCGGTCAAAATTAAAACAGGTTTTGCATCCGCTTACGCGGATGATGGTTTTGAGTGCCGCTTCCGCGCGGTGGACAAGGAATGGAGCAGCATCAGTGCAGTGCTTATTTGCCTTCGCGCTCACGGTTCCCACCACAGAGTAAAAACAGGCGCTGCATCCGCTCACACGGATGATGATTTGCATGCCGCTTCCGCGCGGCGGACGGAAAAGAGGGCTTGCCTGGCCAAGCCCTCCTTCACCTCCAAGGCCACCCCAGCAAGCATGGCCTGCGGCTGCCCTCCGGGACCTGACACTGCTGCGGCACGGCTGGAACTCGTGATTAGCTAACGTCCAATCGCTCAGACAGCCAGCCGCTTAAAACCGCAGCAGCGTCACCCGTCGGCATGCTTGATGGGGCCGATGGGCGCGTCGGTGCGGTGGTTTTCTGATTAACAACTCCTGTCGGAGCTGGCCCAATCCCGTCAGCGCGAGCCGACACAGACGTGCCGCTCAGGGTCTTAAGCGGTCGGCTGTCCGCAGCGGTGCGACGGTAGCGCGCCGCAAGTTCCGGCCGCGCCCTGAGCGGTGCGGCTGGGGCG